>DASUCP010000019.1:0-17091 GCA_036275975.1 Sphingomicrobium sp. | reverse complement strand
GCCCTTCATCGGGAGGGGAGCATTCCTTCGTGACACGATTCCGCACGCTTTCAATCGCGATTCTGTTTGCCGCTTCCACGCTCAGCACGCCTGCGGCCGCCGCTCCCTCGACCGGTCCAAGCCGCTACCTGACTGGCGCCGACCTCTTCAATCTCGAGTGGGCGAGCGACCCGGAGATCAGTCCCGACGGACGCACCATCGCCTACGTGCGGCGTTCGAACGACATCATGACGGACAGGGCCCGTCCGACGATCTGGCTGGTCGATGTCGCGAGCGGCGAGCAGCGTCCCCTCCTTGCCGGCTCCGGCTCCTATTTCTCGCCGCGCTGGTCGCCCGACGGAACCCGCCTCGCCTACGTCGCTGCCGAAGGCGGCAACCCGCAGCTTTACGTGCGCTGGATGGCGAGCGGTGAAAGCGCGAAAATCACCGGGCTCCCCGATAGCCCGGGCAGCCTGACCTGGTCGCCAGACGGGCGCCGCCTCGCCTACTCCATGCTCGTCCCCGATGACGCGCCGAAGCTCGGCCAGGCGCCCGACAAGCCCGAAGGCGCGAAATGGGCAGACCCGCTCCAGGTCATCGACAAGGTCACCTACCGCTTCGACAGCGAAGGCTATCTGAAGCCCGGCTATGAGCAGATCCTATGGGTTCCCGCAGATGGCGGCGCGCCCACCCAGCTGACGTTCGGAACGACCAATGCCGGAGGGCCGCTGTCCTGGACTCCGGACGGCCGCTCGATCCTGTTCAGCGCCAACCTTTCGCCCAATTGGCAGCGCGAGCCGCTACAGAGCGAAGTATACAAGATCAGCATCGACGGCGGCGCCCCGGTGGCGCTCACCAATCGCGACGGGCCCGACAACTCGCCCGCGGTTTCACCCGACGGCCGCCACATCGCGTGGGTCGGCTTCGACGACAAGCATCTCGGCTACCAGAACACGCGGCTCTACGTGATGAATATCGACGGCTCGGACAAGCGCATGCTGACCGGCTCGCTCGACCGCTCAGTCAACAGCCCGGCTTGGGTTGGCGACAACGCCATCTACGTCCAGGTCGAGGACCGCGGCGTCAACAAGGTCGAGCGCGTCGGTCTCGACGGCTCCGTGCGCGAAATCGCGAGCGACATGGGCTTCGGCGAGCTCGACCGCCCCTACGCGGGCGGCGACTTCAGTGTCTCGAAGAGCGGCGTCGTCGCCCTCACTTCGGGCGATCCGCTCCACCCGAACCAGGTTGCCGTCGCAACCAATGGGAACACCCGGCGGCTGACGCACCTCAGCTCTAGCCTGCTCGACTCCAAGGTCCTGGCGCAGGTGCAGAAGCTCCCTGTGACGTCGAGCTACGACAAGCGACCGATCGACGCCTGGATGGTCACTCCGCCCGACTTCGATCCAGCGAAGAAATATCCGATGATCCTCGAGATCCACGGCGGTCCCTACGCCGCTTACGGCCCGCAGTTCTCGAGCGACGATCAGCTCTACGCCTCGCATGGCTATGTTGTCGTTTACTCGAACCCGCGCGGGTCGACGTCGTACGGCGAGGAGTTCGCGAACGGGATCGAGAAGGCCTATCCCGGTCACGACTACGACGACCTCATGAGCGTGGTGGATACGGCGATCGAGTCGGGCCACGTCGATCAGAACAATTTGTTCGTCACCGGCGGCTCGGGCGGCGGAGTGCTGACGGCGTGGATCGTCGGCAAGACCGACCGCTTCCGCGCCGCGGCGACGCAAAAGCCGGTGATCGACTGGGCCAGCTGGGGCCTGACAGCCGACATCGCCGGTTTCAGCTCGCCCTATTGGTTCGCCAAGCGTCCGTGGGAAGACCCGATGGGCTATTGGAACCGGTCGCCGCTCAGCCTCGTCGGCAACGTGAAGACGCCGACGCTAGTCGTCGTCGGAAGTGAGGACTACCGCACGCCCGCGAGCGAGGCGGAGCAATTCTACGAGGCGCTTCAGCTGCGCGGCGTGCCGACGATGTTCGTGAAGGTGCCGGGCGCGGCGCACGAAACGCTCACCGACCGCCCGAGCCAGTCGGCAGCCAAAGCCAGCGCGATCCTCGCCTGGTTCGACCGCTATCGCACGGGTGCGGCTACGCCCGCCGTCGCGGCGAAGGAAGGGGCTTCCCCGCAACACACACGCTGATTAGTCGGGATCTGCAACGTTTTCGGCGCGTGACCGCTTCAGGCCGCGCCCGCACGCACACATTGGGAGAGTGGATGTGAGGAATAACCGCTGGCTTTTCGCGACGGCCGTCGCGCTCGTTGCCGTACCGGTCGCTGCGGCGCCTACTGGTGAGTTCAGCACTCAGCGCCTGTCCGAAACCGACAAGGCGATTTCGTCCGATGCCTTCCAGGGCCGCGGAACCGCTGCCCCGATCGAGCCCACCGTCATCCAGTACATCGCCGACCAGATGAAGGCGGCTGGCGTCCAGCCCGGGGGTGACGTCGTCAACGGCGACCGGACATGGTTCCAAAATGTGCCGCTGCTCGAATCGGAGATCACGGGAACGCCCGCGATCAGCCTCAACGAGAACGGCACTGTCGTCCCCCTCCATCAGGGCCCCGACATTGCGGTTCTCGCTCCACTCAACGGGGCGAAACAGGTCGACATCCAGAACGTGCCGTTGGTTTTCGTCGGCTACGGGGTGGACGCGCCGGAGCGGCAGTGGAACGACTTCAAGGGCCAGGACATGCACGGCAAGATCCTGGTCGAGCTGGTCAACGACCCGGATTTCGAAGCCGCGCCCGGCGAGCCTGTTGCCGGAAAGTTCGGCGGCAAGGCGATGACCTATTACGGCCGCTGGACCTACAAATATGAGGAGGCCGCACGTCAGGGCGCCGCCGGAGTGATCCTGATCCACGAAACTGCGCCCGCGTCCTATGGCTGGGAGGTCGTCCAGAATTCCAATACCAACGCGCAGTTCGACATCGTGCGGCCAAACCCCGCCGCCGAGCACACGCAGTTCGAAAGCTGGATTCAGCGGCCGCTCGCCGTGCAGCTCTTCCAGCGCTCGGGCCTCGACCTGGAGCAAGCCAAGGTCGCCGCGCGGAATCCGAACTTCCAGCCGATACCGCTCAAGGCGACCCTGTCCGCACATTATGCGGCGGCGCCGCAGGTGATCCAAAGCCACAACGTCGTCGGCATCCTCCCGGGCAAGAAATATCCCGACGAGACGATTATCTACTCAGGCCACTGGGACCATCTCGGCGTCGGCAAGCCAGACGCGACAGGCGACAGGATCTACAACGGCGCGGTCGATAACGGCACCGGCATCGCCGAGCTAATCGAACAGGCGCGAGTCTTCGCACATGGTCCCCGCCCCGACCGCTCGATCGTCTTCCTTGCCGTCACCGGCGAGGAAAAGGGGTTGCTCGGCTCAACCTATTACGCGACCCACCCACTCTATTCTCCAGGCAAGACAGTCGCGAACCTCAATGTCGATGCTTGGCTACCCTATGGCCGTCAGAAGGACTTCACGATCCGCGGCACCGCGAAGCTCGATCTCATTGATGACGTGGTTGCCGCCGGTAAGCGCCAGGGCCGCTACTACGTGCCCGACCCGCATCCGGAGACCGGCGGCTTCTACCGCTCCGACCATTTCTCGTTCGCGAAGGTCGGCGTTCCGGCCATCAGCTTCAGCCAAGGCCTCGACCTCGTGAATGGCGGGACGGCTCGCGGCGAGGCGCTCGCGCAGGCCTACAACAAGAACAATTACCACCAGCCGAGCGATCAATGGCATGCCGATTGGGACTGGAGCGGAGTGGTTGAGAACGCCGAGCTGCTTCACGACGTCGGCCTTCGCCTGGCGAACTCGCGCGAATGGCCGAACTGGAGCGCCGACAGCGAGTTCCGGGCCGCGCGCGACGCAACCGCATCGGAACGCACTGGAGCAGCCCCCGCGGCGTCGCCCACTCCCGCCCCACAGAAGGGAGAGCGCGGTTGAGCGACCCCGGATCGATCGGCCGTGGCCCGGTCCGGGTGAAATCGCTGAAGGTGCTCCTGGAGATGCTGGAGAGCGCGCTCGAACAGGCGTAAGCCGCGCGTCTACTGTTGACCACAGGAGACGCATCATGGCCGACCTCATTTTCTACCATAATCCGCAGTCGCGCGGGCGGATCGTCCGCTGGATGCTCGAGGAGGTCGGCCAGCCCTACGAGACCGATGTCGTCGCCTACGACCAGCTCAAGAGCGAGCGCTACCTGGCGGTAAATCCGATGGGCAAGGTGCCGGCGATCAAACATCGGGGCCATGTGGTCACCGAGTGCGCGGCGATCTGCGCCTATCTCGCCGACGCCTTCCCGCATGCCGGCCTCGGCCCGCGCGATGAGGAGAAGGCCGACTATTACCGCTGGTTCTTCTACGCAGCAGGCCCCGCCGAAGCTGCGCTCAGCAACCGAGCCGTTGGCTGGGAAGTCCCCGCCGACAAGGAACGGATGTTCGGCTACGGCAATACGGACCGGGTGATCGCCGTTCTCGACGAACTCTTCACGCTGCGCGACTATGTATGCGGCGATCGGTTCACAGCGGCCGACGTCTATGTCGGTTCCCAGATCATGTTTCCGCTGCAGTTCGGGATGCTCCCCGAGCGCGAAAGCTTCACCCGCTATCGCGACCGGCTTCAGGCACGCGACGCCTACAAGCGCGCGACCAAGATTGACGACAGACTCATCCAGGAAATGGGCCTGACGCCCCCGCAACCGCACCCGCAGCCAGCTTAGCTATCTGGGTTGAGGACTCTTCGGACCCGCGCCCCGCAGGAAGAAGAGAAGATAGACGAGACGCCCGTTTTCGAGGCTATCGCCGAAGCTTGGCCCCGATGTGTGCCAATATTGCGGCTGCAGCAGCACCAGCCGGTTGAAGCGCATCGGGACCGTCATCGTCAGCTCCCACTTGGAGCGGTCGAGTGCGTCCTTTTCGAGGATTTCGCTCTTCAGCTCATCGTAGGAAGAAAAGCCCGCCTCCTTCAGCGCTTCGGGTGTTAGCGGCAGGTGGTCGGTGCCGGTGGGCAGGTGCCGGTAGAATTCCGTGCCGCCCCGGCAATCCTCGGGACGGCTCAGGTACAGGATCCCCGACCAGTGACTCTGGTCGATGTGGATCCGACCAGGCCGGTCATCCTTGGCGAGCGCAATCCGGCAGCTGCCGTGCGAGAAGTCGCTCGTCCACGGCGCGCGCACCGGCTCATAGACGAGCCTCGAAATGAGGTCGTCGAGTCCGGGAATGTTGATCTTCTCGACCGAATTCAGGCCGGGGTAGCGGCCCTCGACAGCATAATTGAGGCTGAGCGCCCGCTGCCGCATCTCGTGCGCATTCGGCAGGAAATCGTCGATGACGATGACGTGCGGGATCATGACGGGTCGAACCGCATTTCCACTGAGCTTAGAAATTGGGGATTAAAAGAAAAGGGCCGGCGGATCGCTCCACCGGCCCTGTCTCATTGACCCTGTCCGCTTAGCGGCGGTTGCCCATGAACCGCAGCAGGAACAGGAACATGTTGATGAAGTCGAGGTACAGGTTCAGCGCGCCCATCACCGCCGTCTTCGCCATCGCCTCGCCGTTCCCAGCGACTGCAAAATAGATGCTCTTGATCTTCTGCGTGTCGTAGGCGGTCAGCCCAGCGAAGATCAGCACGCCGATGGCGCTGATTGCCAGGTTCAGACCCGGCGAACGCAGGAAGATGTTGATCAGCATCGCGACGAGCAGCCCGACCACGCCCATGATGAAGAAGGTCCCCATCGCCGAGAGGTCGCGCTTCGTGGTGTAGCCGTAGAGGCTGAGGCCCAGGAACGCGGCCGCCGTGGCGAAGAACGCCTGAGCGACCGATGCTCCCGTGTAGACCAGAAACAGGCTCGAGAACTGAACCCCGACCAGGGCCGCATAGACCCAGAACAGCGCCTGCGCCGTTCCCGCGGAGATGCGGTTGATGCCGAAGCTCAGCCCAAACACGATCGCGAGCGGCGCGAACAGAGCGATCCAGAACAGCGGCGTCGCCTGTCCGGTGGCCGGATTGACGATCAGGCTGATGAGGCTGCTGTTGGCGAACCCGAGCGCGACGATGCCCGTCAGAAGCACGCCAGAGGCCATGTAGTTGTAAACCGAAAGCATGTACGACCGAAGGCCCACATCGCGGGCGGCGCGCGGAACACCAACCGTTGCGGCAGTGTTCAGGCCGCCAGTTCTTTCGGCAGCGCTGCGCGGGTCATTCCATTCAGCCATCGTATCTCCTTCGCGCGGGGCAAATGGCCCCGTCCGCTTCCGCAAATATATCGTGGATGGCAGCGGGGACTTCAAGCGAAACTGGTAAACTGGGGTAGCGAGCCACCTTCCTGACCTTATATTCACGTCCGCATGGCCAAACGTTCATCCAAAGCCGCCCCGAAATCGCTCCCCGCCATCACCATCGTGATCGAGTGGGAAAATGCCATCGATGTCGAGGATAAATGGACCCGCGCGGCAATGGCGGCGCTGGAGCGCGAAATCGCGGAGGTTGCCCCCAAAATGGCCGCAAAACCGCGGATTATGTACCTCTACGACAAGAATGCCGTCGATCCCGCCGTCATCGAGAAGAACCTCGCTTCGACGGCGCCGCATCTCAAGGATTTGGCCAATCTCGAAGTGATCGCGACGGACGGCCTCACTTACTACAAGCTCAAGAATTACGGCATTTCGCGGGCCAACACAGAACTCTCGATCATGCTCGACAGCGACGCGGCGCCGCAGCCGGGCTGGCTCGAGAATCTGCTCAAGCCCTTCGCCGACCCCGATATCATGGCCGTGGGCGGGTTCACCGTGCTCGGCTACGACGACCTTCTCTCGAAGACTTTCGCGCTGAGCTGGATCTTCGACCTTCGCGAGGAGCGGACCAAGACCGTCAAGCGCGAGAAGATCCACGCCAACAATTGCGCGGTTCGCACAGATTTCTTCCGCGAGAACCCCTTCCCCGACCTGCCCGCCTTCAAGAAACAGTGCGGCTTCTGGCTGCGGGACCTCTCGGCTCGCGGCTATCGCTACACGCGGACGGCGGATGCGATGACCGTCCACGCGCCGCACCCGGGGTACAAGTTCCTCGCATGGCGCGCATGGACGATGGGCATGGACCGCGACTACCAGGCCTTCCAGACTGCGACGAAATCGCGCCTTGGCCGCCTCGGCTTCGCGCTCAAATTCTTCGGCGGCAAGGTGGGCAAATCATGGTGGCGCATCTGGACCCGGGGCAAGGCGGTCGACCTCCCCGTCTGGCAGCGCCCCGCTGCAATGGCGATCATCCTCGGCTTCTACGGCGTCGGCCTAGTCGGCGAGATCGGAAGCGCGCTCACGCGAAGCTTTGAGCCTCTTCCGCCGCCACGCGGTCGCAACGAACCCGCGACCGCCTAGGGCGAACCGTTCCAATTAGTGAAGCGAACAGCTGCGCCTTCTCCGTGCTGACCCTGATGGTCCTCGTGCACGCCAAATCTTAATTCCTTGCCGTGACCGCGAGGACGCACCTCGACCGCAAGACGCGCTGGACGATCGGAGTCCTCATCGTGCTGCTCGTCGCGATCCCCCTTCTCGCAGTGCGCAGCTACATCGCCCGGGTCACCGCCGAAAACGTGACAGTCACTCCGGAATCGGTCGACGAACGCCTTGTCTCCATCGGTGGACACAAGACGCTGATTCAGCCCGGAGCGCTCGCCGATGCAATGAGCGAGTGGCTGAAAACCAGTAAGGAACAAACTTTCGAATTTGAGCTCAGCGACCGAAGTTTTGCTCGAGGCTCGGCGGAGGCCACGGGAACCACCGAGATGCGCATTTCTCAGGTCATGCTGCTGACGAAGTCACACCCGGCGCTCATGGTTCACATCCTGCTGCCCAGGGATATCCCGAATCCCGCCGGCCGGCAGCTCGATCAGCAACGAGCGGAGCGTCTCCGTGACGAGCTCGTGTCTCTTGGTCTCAACCAGTCGCATGTGACGATCGGCAGTGAAACTGAAGAACTCCAAGCGACGAAGAGCCCGCACCTCGCCATCCTGCTGTCGAAGAATGAAGGACCGGTCACATAGATATCTTCTGGGAAGCGATTGCTCTTACGATCGGCGCTCTCCTGCCGATCATGAACCCATTTAGCACCGCGCCCTTGTTCGTCTCGCTCACCTCCGGTGCGAGCGCAAAGGTGCGCAACAAGGTTGCACTCCAGGCATGCATCTATGCGTTCGGGATTCTGACGGTCTTCCTTCTGCTCGGCGCTGCGATCATCGATTTCTTCGGGATCTCGGTGCCAGGCCTGCGGGTCGCAGGCGGCCTGATCATCTCCGCCACCGGCTTCAGGATGCTCTTTCCGCGACCTCCATCCGGCTCGAACAGCTCAGATCAGGGCCAGTCTGACGAGCTCGATGTCGCATTCACGCCGCTCGCCATGCCCAGCCTCGCCGGTCCCGGATCGATCTCGGTCGTCCTCACTGCCGCGGCCCAGATCAAGAGCATCCGCCCCGATGACTTCTGGCTGATCTATGTCGCGGTGATCATCGGGATGGTGATCACCCTCGTCATTTCTTATGCCGTCCTGCGGGCGGCGAGTTCGATGGTGCGCTTCCTCGGCAAGAGCGGAATCGACGCAATGACCCGCATTTTCGGCTTCCTGCTGATCGCGATCGGGATGCAGTTCATACTGACCGGGATCAGCGACTTTTACGGAATCGCGCATCCGTGAACAAATTTCGAACTGGAATCGTTTGGCCGGGAAGTTAACGTCCGACTTCGACTCCTTCAGAGCGGGGAGACGTGCATGCCTTTTGCGTCCGATCTTCGTCAGTCGCTCCAGCTACGCGACGATCAGCTTTCGTCCGAGCTTTGCCGCGGCGATAGTCTCCAGGCGATTCTCGACCGGCACCTGCTTGCCGTCGAGGAGAAGGCTGAGAGCGACCTGGTCACCTCGATCCTCTTGCTGAGCGCGGACGGAAAGCGGCTTTGTCATGCGGCGGGGCCCAGCCTGCCCCAATCTTACCGTGACGCAATCGATGGCTCGGAAATCGGACCGTCGGCGGGCTCCTGTGGCACGGCGGCATATTTCGGCTGCCCGATCTATGTCGACAATATCGCCGTCGACCCGCTCTGGGCCGATTACCGCCACCTGGCGCTTCCTCATGGGCTGCGCTCGTGCTGGTCGACGCCGATCCGTGACGATGCGGGCGTCGTCATCGGAACCTTCGCAATCTACCATCGAACGGTCGGCAGCCCGACAAGGGACGAGCTCGAGGCGATCGAGATGATTACCGGTCATGTCGCCCAGGCGATCATGTCGGCGCGCCACTCCGGGCGCCTGCACGCCAGCCGCGGCCCGCCCGTGCTGAAGCTCGTCAGCAATTCGAATGAGGAGCGTCCAAGTGGTCCTTTCGCCGAGCTGCTGATGAAAGTGACGAAGCTCGAGGCGATCACTGCCCAGCTGGAGCGGCAGGCAAGCCGTGAAGAATGCGGGGCGGCGCGCGCCAGCATGGAAGTTCTTGCTGGCGATAGCCACAAGCTGGCTGTAGCAATCCGAGACCAAATCGCGCGTTCGACGGACTTGCCGCATTAGTCAAAAGCTGATGCAGGTCAGTATCCGTTTGATGTAAAACGCAAATCGGCGTATCTGAATTGCGGGGCAACAGGGGGCCTCCGTTTCAATGGATGATCACGCGCGTCATCCACAACTGCGTCCAAGAGAACCTTCTTCCAATCTGACTGGAGGCAGGAGCGACGAAGACGTCCTCCTCCAGGAATTCCAGATGATGATGGAGGCGCTCGCCGAGCTCGTTGCGCTTGTTCGCTGCGACGGCACGATCATTCTTACGAACCGGCATTGGCAACGCGAAATGGAACGGCGCGGCAGCTCGAATTTCAGTGCTGGCGGTAATTATTCCGGCGCGTTGGCGACGATGGCCGAAGCCGGCGACACGCGGGTCGTGCCGATCCTGGAAGCCTTCAACGATATCACCGCCGGCACGCGTCAAAGCTTCCGGTGCGTGTATTTTGGGTCCGGGATCTTCAGCGGCCACGATTATAGCGTCCGCCTTTCCGCGTTCGACGCCGGCTCTACCAAATATGTCCTCGTCACTTCGCACGACGTTACCGAAGTGAACACGCTGAAGCGCCAGCGGCGGCGCTTTGGCAGCGGCGTCCTCAAAGCCCAGGAGAGCGAGCGCCGGCGCATCGCGCGCGAGCTCCACGACTCCACGTCGCAACAGCTAGTCCTGCTCCAGCTCCATTTAATGAACCTTGGCGAGATCCCAGGTGCAAGCACCAATGATCTGGTGTCTGAATGCAAGAAAGTCGTGAAGGAGATTCAAAGCGAAATCCGCAGCCTGTCCTTCATCTCCCATCCGCCGCCATTGTCAGGAAAAGGCCTCGAGGTCGCTCTAAAGGAGCTGACAGGCGGGTTTGCCGCGCGGACCGGTTTGAATGTCGATCTTCAAATCTCCGACCTCGGAGGTGCTTCCGCGTCGGTGGAAGCAGCGATTTACCGGCTAACGCAGGAGGCGTTGGCGAACATCCATCGTCATGCATCCGCGAGCCGCGCGAGCGTCCGGGTGGTCGGCACCAAGCGGTTCATTCATCTGGTCGTGTCAGACGATGGCATCGGCGTTGCGCCCGACGAACAGCGGGCCAGCAAGTCGATCGGTGTCGGCATCGTCGGCATGAAAGAGCGGGTGCGCGAGCTTGGAGGACGCTTCTCGATGCGGCGCGTCGAAAAGGGCACGGTCCTGAGCGTAAGCCTGCCCCGCGTTAAGCCGAACGCCTGATCGACATTAACAGCATTGCCGCGCGCACGCGGGAGTGCAAGACTGTTTGCATGCCGGAGGGATTGAGAGCGGCTTGCCTGGGGCGTTCCGTTCGCGCCCTGCTGATCGCATTCGCGGCTCTGTTTCTGATCACTCCCGCGACTGCGGCTCCCGCCCGCGTCGTTGCCGTAGGCGACCTCCACGGCGACTACGCCGCGTGGCTCGACATCGCGCGCAACGCCGGGCTGATCGATGCGCGCGGAAATTGGGCCGGCGGTCACACCACGCTCGTGCAGCTCGGCGATATCGTCGACCGCGAGCCCAATTCGCTGCAGATCGTCCGCAGCCTGCAGCAGCTTCAGAAGGAAGCGCCGCGTGCCGGCGGCAAAGTGGTGGTCGTGCTCGGCAACCACGAAGCGATGAACCTGCTCGGCGATTATCGCTACACGACGCCCGGCGAATTCGCCGCGTTCGCGGACAAGGACTCAGCGGTCCGCCGCGACCGAGTCTACGAGGTCAACCAAGCGCGTATCGAAGCGGCCTACCGCTTGAAGAATCCATCGCTGACGCCTGCGCAAGTCCGCGAGGCGTGGAACGCTGCGACCCCGCTCGGGTGGGTAGAACACAAGCTCGCGTGGAGTCCGACAGGCGGCCTCGGTCAATGGGCATCGCAAAACCCCGCGGTCGTGAAGATCAACGGCACCTTGTTCGTCCACGGCGGAATCAGCGCTGAATATGCGCACCTTTCGATCAACGAGATCAATCGCCGCGTCGCCGTCGCAATGGCCAACGCCGACGACAGCGCGGCATCGATCCTCAACGACCCCCTCGGTCCTCTATGGTACCGCGGGCTGGTGATGACTGACCCGGATGCGGAGGCCGTCCGCACCGCGCGCAAGTCACCTCGTCTCGAACCAGAGCGCGAGCTCGAGACGGTGCTCTCCGCATACGGCGCCAAGCGCATGGTCATCGGCCACACGCCCGATCTCAAAGGTATCGAAATCGTCGACAACGGCCGTCTCGCCCGGGTCGATACCGGGAACTCCCGCTTCTACGGCGGCCCGCTCACCTGGCTCGAGATCGTCGGGCCCAACATGATCCCGCACACAGTCGCGAGGTCCGCACCATGAGGAAAGCTCTGCTCGCCGCCGTCGCCGCATGTTCCCTCGCCGTCGCTCCCCCCGCATCGGCGCAAATGCCCAAGCCGCTCTTCGCGAGCGACGCGCCCATTCACATCACGATCCAGGCGCCGCTCACCGGGCTCATCCGCAACCGCAGCGCGACTGCGCCGATCAGCGGGACCCTGACCGATCCCAACGGCGTGACGCTTCCGATATCGTTGAGCCTTCGCGGCCTGACCCGCCGAGCGGCCGATATTTGTGATTTTCCGCCACTCAGGGTGCGTTTCACGGGCGCCCCGTCGCCGCAGTCGCTGTTCGTCGGACAGAACAGCCTCAAGCTGATCACCCACTGCCGCAACTCGGCATCGTTCCAGCAGTACCCGCTGCTCGAATACAGCGCCTACCGCATGTACAATCTGCTCACTCCGCGGAGTTTCCGGGTGCGCCTCGCGAACATCGATTATCGCGACGCCAACGGCCAGCCGATCGTCTCCAGGGTCGGCTATTTCCTCGAACCGCTCGGCGACCTGGCGCGGCGCAACGGCATGAAGTCGAGCCATGCGCCCGATCGCATCCCGACCACCGACCTCAGCCCCGTGGACGCAGCGCGCTACGCGCTGTTCCAGCACATGATCGCCAATCATGACTGGTCGATGCGCGCCGGACCGGCAGGCAGGGATTGCTGCCACAATGCGGAACTAATCGGTCCCCTCGCGCCCGGGTCCGTGGTTCCGGTCCCTTATGACTTCGATTATTCGGGCTTCGTCAGCGCCCCTTATGCGACGCCGCCTGACGAACTTCACCTTACCAGCGTCCGCCAGCGGCGCTTCCGCGGCTATTGCATCCACAATCCGCAAATCGCGACGGCCGCCGCGCAATTCCGCGCGATGCGCCCGCAGTTCATCGCGACGATCGGCCAGACGCCGGGCCTCGCACCCGGAACTCAGAGCCGCGCGATTGGCTTTCTCGACGGCTTCTTCAACGACATCGCAGACGATCAGACCGTCAACAGCAAGCTGCTGAAAGGCTGCATCAACTAGCCTTGGTCTTCTCCGCCTTTTCGGGAGGTGGAGGCGCCGCGCGGTCGATGCCGTCATAATCGGCGAGAAAGCGCTTCATCCCTTCCTTCTCGCCATATTCGGTGATCCACAGCATCGCAAAGGTGTAATTGAACGCGATCGTGATCACTCCGGCCAGCTCGATTGCACCGATGCCCGCCGCAAGCCCGATCCCGACCGCCAGCAGGATGAACAAGGCGTCGCCCGAGCTCTTGAGCGAATTTCGGAACCGCACCGCGCCCGCGATGCCGGCGAGCGAAAATGCGAGGGCCAGGCTGTTCTGGACGATGATCACGATGCCCGTGACCACCATCGGCAGCACGATAATCGTGTTGACCAGGCTCTGGTCATATTCGTGCCCGCCGCGCACCGCCATGTAGGTCCAGCTCACCGGAAGCGAGACGAGGATTGCGGCAATGATCGCGACGACCAGCCAGAAGATGCTTTGACCAAGGTTCGCCACATGCGCGGCGCGCACCGCGTTGCTCGCCTCGAGCGGGTTCTTGGTTGGCTGGGTGATGAGTTGTTCCACCCCGCCGAGCGGAAGGTAACCGTGCAACTCGGGCCAGACCTTCAGCGCGACGAACAGCACGAGCCCAATGATCAGGTAGTAACCCGTCAGCTCAATCAGCAGCTTGGATGCACGCATCTTGTCCCCCAGTGCGGGCGCCCCTCCGGCGCGGTTGAATCAGGTCCCTTCAATCGTCCTTAGCATCTTGGTGGTGGTGTTGGTGATGAAGATCATCACGTTCACGATGGCCGCGATGTCCCTTCGGCAGCAGATAGTTCGGAATCGGCTGCAGTACGCCGTAATGCTCCTTGGACGGCTTGTGGTCGAGCGGCGGCCACGGAATGTCCGCCAGCGGCAGGTCCGTATCCGGAACCTTGTCCAGAAGGTCGCGCAAAAGCGTCAGTCGCCCTAGGGGCTGGTCGTTGAAATCGATCAGCGTCCAAGGGGCGAAATCGGTGTGTGTCGCCGACAGCATGAGCTCGCGCGCTTCGGTGTAATCGTCGTAATGATGGCGCGCCTCGACATCGATCGGCGACAGCTTCCAGCGCTTCATCGGGTTGTGCAGCCGGTTTTCGAAGCGCTCCTCCTGCACCGCCTGGTCGCAGCACAGCCAATATTTGTAGAGCAGGATCCCGTCATCCACGAGGTGCCGCTCGAATTCGGGGGCTGCATTGAGGAAGTCTTGCACCTGGTCGGGCGTGGCAAAGCCCATGACTCGCTCAACGCCGGCGCGATTGTACCAGCTGCGGTCGAACAGCACGATCTCGCCCGCCGCCGGAAGGTGCTCGATGTAGCGCTGAAAATACCATTGGGACTTTTCCCGTTCGCTTGGCGAAGGAAGCGCCACCACTCGGCACTGGCGAGGGTTGAGCAGCCGCGCGAACATGTCGATCGATCCGCCCTTGCCGGCGGTATCGCGACCTTCGAAGACGACGACCATGCGCTGGCGCGTTTCCCACACCCACCGCGCCATCGCGCTGAGCTCCTTTGCCAATGGCTCAAGCAGCTCTTCATATTCACCGTGGCTGAGCTGACTTTCCCCGCTCATCAGCGCCCCCTGCCGAAGCTCACGTTGTTACATGGAGGCGCGCGCATTGGAACCACGCTTTCAGCTCTATGCGGCCTTCTTGAGCGCGAGACCGGCGTTGGCGAGCATCGCCGGCGTAATTTGGCGACGCTGCTCTGCGATATGATGAAGCACGTATTGTCTGATCGCTTGGAAGTCGGGCCGCGATGACAAACGCGCGAAGCAGGGCTCCTCCGCGAGATCGGTAGAGAACTCGAAGCGGTTCGGAAGCCAGCCTTGGCCGATGGCACGCCGCAGTGCCGCCACCGCCTCGTCGTCGCGGCCTTCGACGGCGCGCAGCATCGCGATCCTCCAGGCCATCTGCCAATTGGCAGGCCCGTTGCGCAGGAGGGGCGCAACGAGAGATTCCTCCTTGTCGATGATCTGCTGTGCAAGTTCTGTCTCGCCAGCAGCGCGTAGGTTCGCTGCGACATTCGGGCCCTGATCGACGAACCGCTCCCATCCCGCCCACGCCGTCGAGGCATAATAGTCGTCGGCGTTCCGGAACGCCGATTTGTACCAGCCGACATATTCCGCGAGCCTGCCATTCCTCGACAGCAGGCGGCCGTAAAGCAGGGGGGCCTCCTCATCGTTCCAGAAGTCGACTGAGACAGGATAGCGCTTGCGCAACTCCTGCGCTGGCAGCGGTATTCCCCGATATGGCTTCGTCTCGGATGCCGGCACCTTGAGGAGCGCCGCAGTCTCATCGATGAACCCGAGTGTCATCAAGATCTCGCTCAAATCGATAATGCGCACCTGGTCCGGGAATCGTCTTCGAATTTCGAATTCGTTGCGAGCCGCCTCCGCAATTTGCCCTGTCAGCCACGCCGCATGCCCGCGCGCGCGAAGCGTCAGGAGGGCGTCTCCGGTCGCTTCTGCCCGATGAAGCTCGGCGAAGATACCCTGACGATCGTTGTTGGCCTCAAGATCGTCCATCTTGTTGTACATGGAAGTGAACCACAAAGGCTCGATCTCGACCGCGCGGCTGTGTGCCGCCAGGGCGTCCTTCACGCGATTTTCCGAACCCAGGCAATTGCCGAGCCACATCCATCCCTCGACCTCGTTCGGATCGAGTGCGATGCTGTGCCTCAGCTCGCTTTGGGATTCGGGAGAGCAATCTAGGAAGCCGAGCACGGCATGGGCATGTGCCAGGTTCGGTGCAAGCGTGAGGGCTCGATCGACATACGCCTTGGCCTGCTTCCGGACCTCATCGGCACTTCCCTCCCCGCTAATCTTTGTGGCCTCTCCGAGATCCGCCCAAGCCGGGGCATAATTTGGATCGAGCGCGACTGCCTTCTTGAGCAGGACGATCGCGTCCCGAGTGCTGGGTCCCCTCCTCTGCAGGAGCTTGGTGCGAGCCGCGCCGAACAGCGCATACACCTCGGCACTCGTTGAAATGTTCCTGGCGGTTGTACCGCCGCCCGGCGCGACGCGTCCGCGGATTCGGCCCTCGACCTCGCGCGCGATCCGCTGCTGGAAGGCAAAAACGTCCCCGAACTTGCCGCCGAGCTGGTCGCTCCAAACTTCAGCGCCGTCCTCGGTCCGCAGCAGGCTGAGCTTCATCTGTACCTGGTCGCCGACATGCTGCACGCTTCCGTCGAGCAGATAATCCGCGCCGGCTTTCCGCTTGTATCCCGCCGGATCTAGCTTTCTGCCGGCAAGTGCGGTCACCGTCTCTCTCCCAAGCACCCGCAAGTTGGGGTTGCGCGAGATTGCCCCACGTGTGTCATCCCAGATCGCGTCGACGAGATTAGCGTCGGCGGGATTGAGCGCTCGGAACGGAAGAACTGCGAGCGTCATCGGTCCGCGACCGACGGTGGGCCTCAGCATCCACCAACTCGCCATGCCGGCGATGAGCAACAACAACGCGGAAATCGCCGCAACCATGTTCGCGCCCATCTTCTTGTGTGGCTGCGGTCGGTCGCGACCCTGTGCGCGTTCGCCCGCGGCCACCTTGCGCACGCAGTCCGCGACTTTCGCGATCCTGGGATCGTCAGCGGCTCCCCGCCATTTTGTGAGATCGAAACCCTGGCGCTCGCCAAAGAATAGCGGCGGCGTGCAGGGCTTCAGGAATACCTGGACCAGCCGCCCGTCCTCGCGCGCCAGCCGCGCTTCCGACCGCACATTCTCGCTCGCGATGCTTTCGGGCGACCAGCAGACGATCACCGCCTTTGCATCGGCAAGCGCCTTCTCGATCGTCGCTTCCCATTGCGCGCCGCCGGGAATGTCCTCGTCCCACCATGCATCGAGCCCGGCTCCGCGAAGCGCGTCAACGAGCTTGCGGACCTTCGGCGCATCCTCACGTTTGTAGGACAGGAACACGTCCGCCATCGCCGCAGGCCCCCGTTGCGATCACGCGAACATACCAGAGGATTATGCCACGAAAAATGCCGGGCCCGCGGGGGACCCGGCACAGTTTCAACAATCTCGGGTCCTTATCCGCCGACGGTGCTTGTCGTCGTAACCGTCGTGCCGTTGATCGCGAGCGTGTTGGGGGCCAGGCGGAATGTCTGCCCGGTCGAGGTGTCAGTCACCACGACGAGCCGGATATTGCCGCTGCTGTCGGTGACGATCTGGCTGATCGTTCCGATATCGGTGCCGTTGGCATTCGT
>DASUCP010000018.1:0-7699 GCA_036275975.1 Sphingomicrobium sp. | reverse complement strand
CGTTTATCCGACAAGCCCGGCGCAATACGGGGCTGCAGTCATCGGCGGGCTCCTATTCGGCGTCGCGGTCTTTGCGAAGCGGTTGAGCACGCCCAGTTCTGGGGGCGCCGTCTCGGCGCGCTCGCGGCTGTCCATCCTCGGTATCGCCATTCAAAGTGTGAGTTTCTTCCTGGCGGCTGCGGCGCCCGTGAGATTCGCTCCCTCCGAGTCCGGCAAATCGTTGATCCTGGCGGCCGTCGTGCTCTGCCTTGGAATTGCAGGGGCACTGCTGTTCCACCTGAGCGCGAGAGCGCTCGGCACAAACTGGAGCCTCGTTGCTCGGACGCGGGTGGGGCATCGCCTCGTTCGCGATGGGCCATTCGCGCGACTGCGCCACCCGATCTACTTCGCGATGCTGTTGCTCCTCGCCGCACTGGCAATCGGAATGGGCCATATTTGGGGCTTGATAGCCGCGGTCCCGGTTTTTCTGGTCGGCACGCTCATCCGGATCCGCGAGGAAGAGCGGCTGCTGCGCGACCAGTTCGGAGACGAATACGCCCGCTACGCGAGCGAAACGCCCGCTTTCATCCCGGGATTGAAGCTCTAGCGCCTAGGCGGCGTCGTCGGCCTTGCCCTTGGCTGCATAGACACGGACCGGGTCCTTGCGGCCTTCGACGACATCGCCGTCGACATGAACCTCGTCGACGCCGTCCATCGACGGCAGGTCGAACATGGTGTCGAGCAAAATTCCCTCGAGGATCGAGCGCAGCCCCCGGGCGCCGGTCTTCCGTTCGATCGCCTTCTTAGCGATCGAGTGGAGCGCGTCGTCGGTAAACTCGAGCTGGACGTCCTCCATGTCGAACAGCTTGGCGTATTGCTTCACCAGGGCGTTCTTCGGTTCGACCAGGATCTTCACCAGCGCGGTCTCGTCGAGATCGAGCAAGGTCGCGATGACCGGCAGACGTCCAACGAACTCGGGGATCAGGCCGAACTTCAGCAGGTCTTCCGGCTCGCAATGCTTGAGGATCTCGCCCGTCTTGCGCTCATCCGGTGCCGCGACATGGGCACCAAAGCCCATCGACTTGCCCTGCATCCGGTCGGAAATGATCTTCTCCAGCCCCGCGAAAGCGCCGCCGCAGATAAATAGGATGTTCGTGGTGTCGACCTGCAGGAATTCCTGCTGCGGATGCTTGCGGCCGCCCTGCGGCGGCACCGAAGCCGTCGTGCCTTCCATGAGCTTGAGCAGCGCCTGCTGCACGCCCTCGCCCGACACGTCGCGGGTGATGGATGGATTGTCCGATTTGCGGCTGATCTTGTCGATCTCGTCGATGTAGACGATGCCGCGCTGCGCCTTCTCGACATTGTAGTCCGAGGCCTGCAGCAGCTTGAGGATGATGTTCTCGACGTCCTCGCCGACGTAGCCGGCTTCGGTGAGCGTCGTTGCGTCAGCCATCGTGAAGGGCACATCGAGGATGCGCGCGAGGGTCTGTGCGAGCAACGTCTTGCCGCAGCCGGTCGGGCCGATCAGCAGGATATTTGACTTGGCGAGTTCGACGTCGTTGCCGGCCTTGGCGCCGTGCGACAGCCGCTTGTAGTGGTTGTGGACGGCGACCGAGAGCACGCGCTTGGCGCGGTCCTGGCCGATCACATAATCGTCGAGGACCTTGCAAATCTCAGATGGGGTCGGGACCCCGTCACGGGTCTTCACCAGCGCCGACTTCGATTCCTCGCGGATGATGTCGTTGCAGAGCTCGACGCACTCATCGCAAATGAAGACCGTTGGGCCGGCAATAAGCTTGCGGACCTCGTGCTGCGATTTCCCGCAGAACGAGCAGTAGAGTGTGCTCTTGCTGTCGCCGCCTGAAAGCTTGGTCATTCCGGTCCTTGTGTTTCGGCCAACTACGACCGTCCTTTGAAGGGCATGCTAGCCCGGTTTATGCCACAATCAACTCTGCGGGATCGTTAACGCCGCCCGCCGCTCGATTGCTCCTTTGTTCTCAAGAATATGGATTGAGGCTGTAACGCCCGCAAGGGCGGAATGCACTGAGACGAAGTCCGCCTGTCCCAAGATCGGTCGGGCAAGGACTTGAGGCGAGTGCCATTCGATTCCGGACCGGATGAGGAACGGCGGTTTTCCGGGCAGCGTTTCGCATACGGAGCGTTCCGTCCTTGTTTGTAGGCATCCACAGTCAGGAAGGAGCAGCCATGAAAGCCCTATCGGCTCTTACGGCGGCCGCCCTCATCCTCCCGACGGCAATCGCCTCATCGCAACCGGCCCAAGTGCCTCCGGCCGCCGACAAAAACGCAAGTCAGGCCCAAGACGCGGCAAAGCCGGACAATGCGGCTGCTGACGCGACTGCCGGCGCGGCGACACTGAAGGCGACATGCGACACTGCGGGCAACGCTGCTGATGCGAAGGCGGACCACCCGTCCGCGAAAGTCGGCAAGGATACCGGCGTTGAACCCACGCCAAAGAAGAAGGGCTCTGACGCGGACTGCGCACCGTCGCAGCCGAAGTAACTCAGCGAAGTCAGGCGCTCGCGCTACCCAGGACGGCGACAAGCGCCTCGCGCATGTCCTCCTGGAATTCGGACCGTCCGTAAATGTCGTTGTGACCGGCTCTGGCGACCGTCCGATCGAAGACGAGTCTCGGTACGCGTTTCCGAAGCCCATCCGTGCGTTCCGCCGGGACGATCTCGTCCTCCTCCGCGGCGAGAATGGCGACGGGCACGGCCGCTTGTTCCAGCGCTGACGCCTCGTCGATCTCATGCGCGAAGAAGGGGCCGATGGGCAGCCACGGGTACGTGGCTTGCGCGACCGCCTTGAGCGAATCGAAAGGAGTGACGAGGATCAGCCCATTGAGCTTTCGCTTCGCCGCGAGCTCCGCGCCGATGCCGCTGCCAATGCTGAATCCAACCGCAACGGTTCGCATCGGCCTTACGCGTTCAACGGCAAGATCATGGATGAGCGGCGCGTCGGCTATGAGCGCTTCGGCCGACGGCGAGCCTTCCGAAGGCGCGTATCCGCGATAATGGAAGGCAATCACGTCGCAGTACGGGAACAACTCGTGCAGATATTCGGCGACGTCCTGTCCGTTCCAGGCGTTGCCGCCGAATCCGACAATGAGAACCTTCTCGGCGGAATGCCTTTCGCCGGGAATATGGATGCCCTCGAGGCGGTTCCCGTCCGGGGTTTCCAGCGACAACCGCTCGGCGCCGCGCGGCAGGGGTCCTGCGGGCGCGACCGCATGAGTCGGGAAGATGAGCGAAGCCTGGAAGTCGAACATTAGAAAGGGCAGCCCCGCAGAAGCGGCTACGGCCTAGCCTGCGAAGGCAGCCTCGATAGCCGGGGTAACCCGATCGACCGTATACGGCTTCTCGATCACTGGGGCGTCGTTGAACTCGGGTGGCGGCGGATCGACGTGACCGCCGGTCGCAATGACGAACGGCACGTTCTTCTCGCGCAGCTTCGTCGCAACAGGCCAGACGTTCTCGCCTTTGAGATTCACGTCGAGGATGGCGAGATCGAACCCGCCCTTCTCGACCTCGTCCAGCGCGCATTCCACGGTGTCGCAAGTTCCGCGGACCTTATGGCCGAGCGAATCGAGAAAGTCCTCCAGCATCATGGCGATGAGAGGCTCGTCTTCGACGATCAAAATGGAACGCGCACCCGCCATATTCACCCTGGCATAAAGTGCGGCAACCAAACCGAAAAGCATTATTTGGCGCCGGCAGCTCTCCGCGCCGCTTCGGCAAGCTCAGTCACCGAGAACGGCTTGGCGAGGAAATTCACGTTCTCGATGTCGATCGACTTGCGGAGCTGCTCTTCCGCATAGCCCGACATGAACAGGATCTTGAGGTCCGGCCTGCTCTTGCGGACCTCACGAACCATGGTCGGTCCGTCCATGCCCGGCATGACGACGTCGCTGATCAGGAGGTCTATGGGCTCTCCTTTGTCGACGATCTCCAGCGCTTCTTCTCCATTGTCGGCGGTAATCACGGTGTAACCGTGGCGCGTCAGCGCCCGTTCGGCGACGCTGCGGACCATCGGCTCGTCCTCGACCAGGAGCACCGTCCCACTCCCCCACAATTCGTCCTTTTTCGTCTTTTCCGCTCGGCGCGATCGCCCGGCTCCAGCAGCCTCCCGGTGAACGGGCAGGTAGATGACGAAACGTGCGCCCTCGCCGAGCTTCGAATCCGCGAAGATGAAGCCGCCGGATTGTTTGATGATGCCGTAAACCGTCGAAAGGCCGAGACCGGTCCCCTTGCCGACCTCCTTGGTGGTGAAGAACGGCTCGAAAATCTTGCCGAGCACGCCGGGCGGAATGCCCGTGCCAGTGTCCGCTACCGACAGGGCACTGTAGTCGGCAACCGGCAAGACATCGGAGCCGAGTTCCGCGACCTGGTCAGCCTTTACCGAGTAAGTCTGGATGGTCAGGATCCCGCCGCCCTTCGGCCCCATCGCGTCCCGCGCATTCACCGCCAGGTTGATGATCACCTGTTCGAGTTGGCCGGGGTCGGCGCGGATCGGTCCGAGGTTGCGGCCGTGCTTCACGACCAGCTCGACGGTCTCGCCAAGCAGGCGTTTCAGCAGGTGTGACACCTCCGACACGACGTCGGGAAGCTGGAGCACCTGCGGGCGCAGGGTTTGCTGCCGGGAGAAGGCAAGCAACTGTCGAGTAAGGCCCGCTGCGCGGTTCGAATTCGACTTGATCTGCTGGATGTCGTCATAGTCGCTGTCGCCAGGCGTATGCCGCATGAGCATCAGGTCGCAGTGGCCGATGATTGCGGTAAGGATATTGTTGAAATCGTGTGCAACGCCGCCAGCGAGCTGTCCGACGACCTGCATCTTCGTCGCCTGGGCAATCTGCCGCTTGAGCTTGGCTTCCTCGCTGTTGTCCTTCAGCAGCAAGAGCACCGCGGCGTCCCCCAGCCCCCGCAGGCCAGCGATCGTCAGTGCAACCGGTTCCGAAGTCTGGTGCGAGAGGCGGACAGCAAGGTCACCCGACATGGCAGGGCCGCGGGCATTTCGCCGGACGGCGTCCGCAACTGCCGCCTTGTCTTCCTTGACCACGAGGTCGCCGGGATAGACCGGCACAGTTGAACCCTTGATTCCCGCCGCCTGGCGGAAAGCCTCGTTCATCGTCAGGAAGCGACCGTCCCGATCGACCAGCGCAAGGCCGATCGGAAGGATATCGAGCAGTGTCTGGAGATTCGAGGACTTGGCGACCGATTCCGCGCCGCTGCTGTCAAACAGCAAGAACGTCCCGGCGCCCTCCTCGCCGTTCAAGTCTAGGGGAACGTGCACCGCGCGGTGCCCCTGTGCCCCCTCGCCTTCGGCGACGAGGCGCATTTGACCATCTTCGCCCAGTTCGACGAGGTCCGAGAACCGACTGGTCCCGAGCTTCTCGTCGGGTGCGATCGCACGCTCGGCAAAGGGGCGGTTGGCCGCGAGGACGGTTCCGTTGCCGTCGACGACCGCCGCGAGCACGCCCGCACCCGCGAGCCGTTCGCCGACCACGCCGTCAATGCGCTTGGCGGCGCTTGTGAGCGGGTCCGCGCCGGGCGGCTCTGGAAAGCGCCACAGCAGCAAGTCTCCAAGGGAGCCGACGCGCTCGACTTCGACCGGGCTGGTGCCGGCCGACGTGGCGACTCCAGCGACGCAGCCGGCACCGTCGCGCCATGCCATCGACTGCGCCAGTTCCAAGCCGTGCCGCGCATCCTCATTTGCAGCGAGCTCGAGTGGTGGCCGCGCGCTGCCGAAGCGCTCACGATAGCTTGCATTGACGACAAGCAGCGATCCTTCTCCGGTGGTCAGCGCGACGGGGTCGCTACTAAGACCGAGCGCCGAGCCGATTAGCGAGTAGTCGGGACCGACCACCAGCGCAGGTGTATCCCGCTTTCTGGCTCCATCGCGGGCGTAGGCAAAGGCAGAGACAGCAACGCCCGCAACCGTAACCGCGGCCCATGCGATCAGGGGCGCTCCGGCAATCGCGAGCAACAGGGCCAGTGTGACTGCTGCGCCGAGGACGAGCGCCGGCATGAGCCAGCGCCCCCACCCGTCTAACGGGCCTGCCTCGATAGCCGGCAGCTCCTGGTACAGCATGCGGACAGCATCCTATCAGCTGTCGCGCATCGCGCCAGCGCCTACCAGATGCGGACGCGGTCCTCGGGCGCGAGGTAGAGCTTCTCGCCCGGCTTCACACCGAACGCGGAGTACCACGGGTCCATGTTGCGGACGACGTCGCTCCGGACCGGACACGGAGAGTGCGGGTCGGTCAGCAGCTGCTGGCGCAGCGCCTGCTCGCGCGAATTGCAGCGCCATACCTGCGCCCAGCCAAGATAGAAGCGCTGGTCGGCCGTCATTCCATCGATCACGGGCGGCGGCGCGCCGTCGAGCGACGCAATGTATGCGTCATGCGCAACCGTCAGGCCGGCGAGATCGGCAACGTTCTCGCCCATCGTTAGCTTGCCATTGACGTGCATCCCAGGCAGCGGCTCATAGGAGTCGATCTGCTTCTCATACTTGTCCAGGCGCGAATGGAACTCCTTGCTGTCGCCCGGAGTCCACCAGTCGATCAGCTTGCCGGTGAGATCGTACTTCGCGCCCTGGTCGTCGAAATGATGGCTGAGCTCGTGGCCGATTACGGCACCGATGCCGCCGTAATTGACGGCTGGATCGGCGTTGGGATCGAAGAACGGAGGCTGCAGGATCGCGGCGGGGAAGACGATCTCGACCATGCCGAAATTGGCGTAGGCGTTGATCTCCATCGGGGTCATGCCCCATTCCCAGCGGCGGATCGGTCCGCCGAGCTTCCCGACCTCGTAGGCGTGCTCGAATCGCGCAGAGCGCATCGCGTTGCCGACCAGGTCGTTGCGGTCGATCGCGAGACCGCCCATGTCGCGCCACTGGCTTGGGTAGCCGATCTTGGGCGTGAAGGCGGCGAGCTTCGCGTGCGCCTTGGCCTTCGTTTCCGGGCTCATCCACTCGAGCTTGTCGATGCGACTATTCATCGCATTGATGATGTTGTGGACGAGCTGGTCGGCGGCCGCCTTCGTCTCCGGTGGGAAATATTTGGCGACGTAGAGCTTGCTGACGTCGTCGCCCATCGTGTTGACGGTAAAGTCGACGGCGCGCTTCCACCGAGCTTCCTGCTCCGGGGTGCCCGAAAGCACGGTGCCGTAGAAACTGAAGCGTTCGTCATCGAAGCGCTTCGGTAGATAGCTCGCGTAGGAATCGATCGAGCGGACCAGCAGCTGATCCTTGAGAACGGACAGCGGCACTCTGCCGATCGCCGCGGCTTCTCCCGTGAATGCGCTTGGTTGAGAAACGACGACGTCCGTCACGTTTGCGCCGATGCCGTGGACCAGGCCGGCGAAGTTGAAGCCGGGCGCACGCTTGCCAAGCTGCACGAGCGTCATCTTGTTATAGGTTTTCGTCGCGTCACGGCTGTCGGCGCGGACCCAGTGCGCCTTCGCGATGCGGGTTTCGAGAGCAAGAATCGCCTTGGCGCGCGGCGCTGCGTTCTTTTCCCCGGCGAGGGTCAGCACGTTGGTGAGGTGCTGGAGATATTTGGCGCGAGTCTCGACGAGCTTCGGATCCGTCGAGAGGTAATAATCGCGATCGGGCATGCCGATCCCGCTCTGGCTCATCTGCAGGATGTACTGATCCGGAGCCTTGCGGTCCTGAGCCACGAACATCCGGAACGGAACGCTGACGC
>DASUCP010000017.1:0-2237 GCA_036275975.1 Sphingomicrobium sp. | reverse complement strand
CGGCGGCAAACGGACCGGTGACGGAAAGCGCGATCGAATCGCTCTCCTCGCCGCTCAGCCGGTCGCCGTCCGTGCAGAACGCGAACAACGTCTCGATCGCGTGCCGCCCGTCTGGCAGCTTGCCCCTGACATGGAGCGCGAGGTTGAGCTTCGCGGGCGCAATCTCGCGATACGGCGTCAAGGCGCGGCGTTGGCCGTCGTCAGGCCCGACGCGAGCTTCGCCTTCACCCGCGTCGCGACATCGTCCTCGGCCGTGACGAGGGACGCATTCCAAGCAAAGCGTGCCTCCATCCGCCGGCCGTTCTTGTAGAGCGCATCACCCAGATGCTCCTGGATCTCGGCCTGGTCGGGGTCCTTTTCGGCCGCGCGCTGCAGCGTCGCAATGGCTTCGTCGACCTTGCCGCGCTTGAACTCCGCCCAGCCAAGCGAATCCGTTATCGACGCGTCGTCAGGTGAGAGATCGCTCGCCTTGCGGATCATCGCTTCCGCGGCATCCATGTTCTCGCCACGTTCGAGCTGTGCATAGCCGAGGAAATTCAGCAGGAGCGGCTGGTCCGGCGCCATGGTTAGGGCTTCCTGCAGGTCCGCCTTCGCTTCCGGCCAGCGATTCCCCTCCTCGAGAGCGCTCGCCCGCAGAAGGAGCAGCGGCCAGACCTCGCCTTTGTTTCCGTTGGCTTTCGCGAGCGCAACGGCTCTGCCGTAAGCGTCGGCCGCCGCGTCGTGCCGCTTCATGGATTCCAACACGTCGCCAAGGCGGGAATAATCCGCCATCCCAGCGGCTGGCTGCCTCACCGCGGTCGCGGCGACGACGTACGCTTCGTTCAGGCGCTTGTTTTCCGACAGGATCCGCACCTGGACGTCACGAGCTTGGGAAACGAGGGCGTCGTTCGGCGGGATCGTGCTCAAAATCCGCAGCGCCTCGTCGGTGCGATCCTGGCCGTCGAGCAACAGCGCGAGCAGCGCGGTGGCGCTGCTGTTCTCGGGATCGGCGTAGCGCGCGACCTGTACCAGCCCGATCGGTGCGGCGGTGCGCTGCAGCCGGGTGAGGTCCGCAGCAAAGGCCGTGAGCACGGCGCTGTACGCCTTCGCGGTTGTGTCGATCACCTGCCCGCTCTGCCTGCCGGCAAGCACCCGCTGGCGCGCCGTCGCGACATCGCCGTTCATGCCGTCGAGCATGGCAAGGGCCCGAGTTTTGTCTCCAGCGACAAGAAACCCATCGGCGAGCGCGAGCCTCAGCTGCGTTTCGCGCGCTCCCGCATTGGCGATTGCCTTGCGCGCAAACGGCTCCGCTTCCGCGGCTCGCTTGAATTTCAACAGGATAAAGGCCTGCTCTTCAGGCCGAAGGGCCGTCAGCAGGTTCGTAGCCGAGATGCGATCGAGGCTCGCCAGCGCCTGGCTGGCATTGCCGCGTTCGGCATAATCCCAGGCGGTGAGCACAGGCTCCAGGAAGGTGAGGTCGCCGTTATTGCCGCTCGGCCGCAGCCATGGGATCGCCCGATCGATGCGGCGGTGCTTGATCTCGTCCGCAACGAGCAACAGCCGCGCGTCGGTCGGAACGCTCGCCGCGGGAATGTTGCGCGCCAGGCTCAGCGCGAGGTCCATCTGCCCCGCCCCGATTGCCTCGCCCATGGCCTTCTTCGTGATGTCGGCGGAATTGGATTGAGTGGCGAGAGATGCGAGCAGCTCGGCGGCGCGTGCATGATCGCCGCTCATCGAGGCGGCGCGCGCCTGGACATAAAGGAGCTCGGGATCGCCGGCGGTCAGCCGCGCCGCGGCAGCTGGCACCGGAACCAACAGCACAGCGGCAAAAGCCGCTCCGCCAAGCCATTTACATGTTGGGGTAATTGGGGCCTCCGCCGCCTTCTGGAGTGACCCAGTTGATGTTCTGGGTCGGATCCTTGATGTCGCAGGTCTTGCAGTGGACGCAGTTCTGGGCGTTGATTTGAAGCCTCGGTTCACCACTCTCGCCATCGACAAATTCGTAGACGCCTGCCGGGCAATAGCGCTGCTCGGGGCCCGCATAGACCGGCAGGTTGATAGCCGTGGGTATGTCCGCGTCCTTGAGCGTCAGATGAACCGGCTGGTCTTCCTCGTGATTCGTATTGGAAACGAACACCGAGGAGAGGCGGTCGAAGGTCAGCACGCCGTCCGGCTTCGGATAATCGATCGGCGCCGACTGATCCTTGCGCCGAGTGGCCGCATGATCGGGCCGGAGCTTGAGGGTCCAGGGGAACCCA
>DASUCP010000016.1:0-20258 GCA_036275975.1 Sphingomicrobium sp. | reverse complement strand
TCGGTGGGAGCGATGCTCGCGGGAATCGGCGGCGCTGGAGCCGGCGTGTACCTCGGCGACTACGTCCAGCTGGCGCAGCTCGGCACCATCCTGTCGCTGTTCAAATACAGTCGGGAAATGGAGGCTGAAGCTGACGCGATGGGAGTCAGGCTGATCGCCCAGGCCGGTTACGCGCCGATGGAAATGTCGACCATCTGGCAGCAGCTGATCGGCGAGGAGCAGGCGAGCGCCAGGTATCGCGGCAAGCATCGGGAGCACGGTTCGATTTTTGACACGCACCCGTCGGACGATGCACGATTGGCCGACCTCAGAGCCGATGCCGCCGAGCTGACGGTTCCCGGCAAGATGTACGACAACCATCGCGATCGCTACCTCGCGACGATCGGCCCGATCCGGCAAATGCTGCTCGACGACCAGGTGAAGCTCAACGATCCGGGCGCCAGCGAATATCTGATCCAGACGCTGGCGCAGGACGGCTGGAACGGCCTGCTTCGTTTCTACGAAGGCGAAATCTGGCGGCTTCGCAATCGCCATGCGCTGGGTGACGACGTGCGCGCCGCGCAAAGCTACGCCGCGGCTGTCGTATATCCCGATGCTCCCGCCGATGCGTGGCGCATGCACGGGATTTCGCTCCTGAAGGAGGGGCGGGCCGGCGAAGCGAAGGCGGCGTTCACCCATTACTTGCAGATGAAACCCGATGCGCCCGATGCGGCCTGGGTCCGTTCGACGATCGGCTAAGGAGGCAATCCCGTGAAGCGTATCGTTGTCCTGCTCGCCGCCCCCGTCAGCCTCTCCGCCTGTTCGACCCTTGGTGGGGAAGGCTTCGGCTACAGCGACTATTCGCTCGTGCGAGTCCATGACGTCAGCGTCGGCGACGGAAGCCTGATCGTTGCCGCGCCGAGGCCCTGGAACCGGCGCCGGCCCGAACTTTTCGAGGACGTCCGCGCAGTCGAGGACTGGACGCTCGACGGGCCTTTGCTCGACGGGATCAGCTTCGTCAGCGGTCTGGAGAGCGGCCGTTACCTAATCCGTCAGCGCAAGACCGAGAACCAGCAGGTGCCGAAGTTCCGCGCGGAAATGACTCCGCCGGAGATCGCCGAGATGCTCGAGAGCCTTTACCGCGTCCGGGGTGGCGCCGTGGATTTCAAGACTCTCTCGCTCCAGCCGCGGGCATTCCTCGGCACGAAGGGCTTCCAGCTCGACTACGAGCATCTCGACGATGATGAGCTATGGCGACGAGGGCGTGCGGTCGGCACGGTGATCAACAACCGGCTCTACCTGATCCTGCTCGATGCGGCGAAGTCGCACTATTACGACGAGACTTTGCCCGACTTCGAATCGATCGTCGCCTCGGCGCGGCTGCGGAGCTAGCCGACCGGCGAGATTGGGCCGGGCGTCGGGTCTGTGCCCGGCGAAGGCGGTGAAGGCACGTCGATATCCGGGGTGTGTGTCGGAATCCCGGGCGGCGGCTCGGTCGGCTGGCCCGGCTGCGACGGTTGCGGCGGCTGTTCCGGTGGACGTTCGGGCGGTGGAGGGTTCTGCTGCATGGTTGTTCTCCAACGAACGTAAGCGTCCCCGGGTTGCCCATCCGGCCATGCCTGTTATAGGCCGCGCACCTTGCGAGAGGTGGCCGCGCGCGCGTGGCGGAACTGGTAGACGCGCTGGATTTAGGTTCCAGTATCGAAAGATGTGGGGGTTCGACTCCCTCCGCGCGCACCATTTCCGCGCACAGCCTGTCCCCGGGGACAGGCGAGTACGGAAATCCGCCCAGCTGCTAGATTTATCGGGATTTTAGAAACGTGAGCATCAAGACTGTCGAGACGCAGAACGAGGGCCTGAAGCGGGCCTTCATGCTGACCATCCCCGCCGAGGACATTGAGTTCCGGGTCGACGAGGAAGTGAAGCGTATCGCCCCGCAGGTCCGCATGCCGGGCTTCCGGCCGGGCAAGGTGCCGCCGAACCTCATCAAGAAGATGCACGGCGAGGCGCTCCAGCGCGACGCGCTCAACACCGCCGTCCAGGACGGCGTCCAGCGCCTGCTTGAAGAGCAGAACGTCCGCCCGGCGCTCCAGCCGCAGGTTGAGCTGAACGAGGGCTACGAGCCGGGCAAGGACGCCGAGATCAAGGTCAGCCTCGAGGCGCTGCCGGATGTGCCTGCTCCGCAGATCGAGGGCCTCAGGATCGAACGCCTCACGGTCGATGCCGACGAAGCCGCGGTCGACCAGCAGGTCCAGCAACTCGCTACCCAGAGCAAGCGCTGGGAGGACGCTCCGAAAAAACACGCCGCTGCGATGGGTGATCTCATCGTCATGGACTTCGAAGGCGAAGTCGACGGCAGGCCGTTCGAAGGCGGCAAGGGCGAGGACATGTCTGTCGAGCTTGGCTCGGGCCGGCTCATTCCCGGCTTTGAGGACCAGCTGGTCGGCGCCAAGGCGGGCGACACGCGCGAGGTCAACGTGACCTTCCCCGGCGACTATCCGGTCGAGAATTTGAAGAACAAGGCCGCGACCTTCGCGATCACGGTGAAGGCGGTGAAGACCTCGGGCGAGACGAAGGTGGACGAGGATTTCGCGAAATCGCTCGGCCTCCAGAGCCTCGACCAGCTGAAGGGCCTGATCCGCGATCAACAGTCGCAGGATCTCAACGGTCTCACCCGCACGCACATGAAGCGGCAGCTACTGGACCAACTCGCCGAGCGGCACGACTTCCCGGTGCCGGAGTCGATGGTTGAAGCCGAGTACAACAATATCATCCAGCAGCTGCGGCACGAGGCGAGCCACGAGGAAAACCCCCAGGAGGCGCTCGCCGAGATCGAGAAGGATGCCGCGGAGTACCGCAAGATCGCCGAGCGGCGCGTTCGCCTCGGTCTTCTGCTGTCGGAGATCGGCGCTGCCAATGGCGTCGAGGTCAGCGACCAGGAGATGAATCGCCTGATCGCCCAGGCCGCGGCTCAGTACCAGGGCAAGGATCGCGAGAACTTCCTCGCCTACGTCCAGCAGGAGCCGATGTTCGCGGCGCAGCTCCGCGCTCCGCTCTACGAGGACAAGGTCGTCGATTTCCTCTTCGGAAAGGCTGACATCAGCGAGCGCAAGGCCACGCGTGAGCAGCTCGAGGCCGACCTCGAGAGCGAGGAAGGCCATGTCCACGGCCCCGGCTGCGGTCACGACCATGTCCATGAGGCGAAGCCGAAGAAGGCTTCGGTCAAGAAGGGCAAGGCTGAAGCCAAGGAGCCGATCCCGACCAAGGCGAAGGCTGCGGCCAAGAAGGCCGACGTCGTCGAAAAGGCCGAGGTGCCCAAGCCCGCCAAGCCGAAGAAGAGCGAGCCGGCCAACAAGGGTGCTGCCAAGGCTGCCGAGAAGGCCGAAGCCAAGCCTGCGGCCACGCCCAAGAAGCCGGCCAAGAAAGCTTGAGCGAGCGCGAGATCGTCTGCGAGGACCTGAACCTCGCCATCGACGATCTCAAGCGCGACGGCTTTCGCCTCGACCTCATCTATCCGGCCGACGACCCGCACACGGCGGTCCTCAGCCATGGCGGTCAGCAGGCGCGGGTCACGACGCGGCCGGACGCGGGGCCAGTCCCGGCCGAGCTTCCGCCGTTCGTGCCGGAATTCGTGCTTACGCGCACCGGCGGTTCTTCGGGACACGGGCGGGCAGGGATGCTCTATCGGGACCTGATCCCGAGCCGGCTCGGCGGCCGCTATATCGGCTCGCACATCGCCATTCCCGGCGGCGGGCCGGTGAGCGACTGGGTCCACTATCATCGCATCGCCTTCCAGCTGATCTACGTTCGCCGCGGCTGGGTGCGCGTCGTCTACGAAGGGCAGGGCGAGCCGTTCGTGATGAAGGCCGGCGACTTCGTGCTCCAGCCGCCACTGATCCGCCACCGCGTCCTCGAAAGCTCGCCGGGCCTCGAAGTGATCGAGATCACCGCCCCCGCGATGCACGAGACCTTTGCCGATCATGCGATGGTGTTGCCGAACGGCGTGGACGAGGCGCTCATGTTCGGAAGCCAGCGCTTCCTGAGGTACATCGCGGCGGAGACGCCATGGACGCCATTCGGTGGGGGCGAGGCGCAGGAAGCGGCGCTTGCCGAAGCCACGGGCGGACTGGCGGACGCGCGGACGATTCGCGGCGGCCCGATCGACTTCGCGCCTCACGACGGCGAGCTGGTGTTCGGCTTCGCCCTCGATGGCAAGGCGACCCTCGACTATCGCGAGTGCGCCGAGCTTCGCCCCGGCGACGCGTTCGTCATCCCGCCGAATGAGCCTTGGCGTCTGACCGACCCCTCGCCGGACTTCCGCCTGCTCCATGTGACCACGGCTCTGCTGGACTAGCGGCCCCAGCCACTATAGCCGTTCGGCTCGAACCTGAGGGGGATCCGTTGGACCGAGCGCCGCCCAGAATTGCCGTGCTCCTGCCGTGCTTCAACGAGGAAGCGGCGATTGGCGCGACGGTGCGCGGCTTCCGCGAGGCGCTGCCGAACGCGACCGTCTACGTCTACGACAACAACAGCCGCGACCGCACGCGCGAGAGCGCGATGGAGGCGGGCGCGATCGTCCGCACCGAGCGGCAGCAGGGGAAGGGCCACGTCGTCCGCCGCATGTTCGCCGATATCGACGCCGACGTGTACGTGATGGCCGACGGCGACCTCACCTACGATCCGAAGGCGGCGCCCGCGATGGTCGACCTGCTCCTCGCCGACCAGCTCGACATGGTCGTCGGAACCCGCCGCCACGAGGAGAAGGACGCCTATCGTGGCGGCCATGTTCTCGGGAACAAGGTCTTCACCGGCCTGCTCTCCAGCTTGTTCGGCCGCACCTTCAGCGACATTTTCTCAGGCTACCGCGTCTTCTCCCGCCGGTTCGTGAAGAGCTTTCCGGTCCTCTCCGAAGGCTTCGAGATCGAGACCGAGATGAGCGTCCATGCGCTCGAGCTGAGGATGCCCGTCGGCGAGCTCGAAACCGCCTATGGTGTCAGGCCCGAGGGCTCGCACTCCAAGCTCTCGACCTACGGCGACGGCTGGCGAATCCTGAAGACAATCGTCAACCTCTACCGCGTCGAGCGTCCGGTGCTCTTCTACGGAAGCATCGGAGCGTTGCTGGTGATCGCCGCGATCATCCTCGCCATCCCGCTCGTCCAGACCTACCTCAAGACCGGCCTCGTGCCGCGCTTCCCGACCGCGATCCTCGTCACCGGCATGGTGATCGTCGCCGTGCTGTGCTTCTTCGCCGGCCTCATCCTCAACACCGTCACCCGCGGCCGCCGCGAAGTGAGGAGGCTCGCCTACCTGTCATTGAGCGCGCCCGGCCCACTGTAATCCGTTTGCATCACCCTCACCGAATTGTGTCCGCTTAACGACACTCTGTGTTGTCTACACTCGTGTCAGCTGGCTACGGCTGTTTCGTGGACGGGCTGTTGCGTGGCCTGTCGTAAGAGGGGGATCTGATGAAGCGGATAGACACGGCACTTCGCGCGGGTGTTGCATTCACTGCGCTCATTTCAGCGGCAACTGGCGCCGCGGCGCAAAGCACTCAGCCGCCGCCGGATGTGGTCACCGGACAGGCGCCGCCTGCCTCACCAGCCGCATCGGCCAAGGGCACGACCGAAATCGTGATAACGGGATCGCGCATCCGCCACAATCCGCTCGACCAGACCTCGCCGGTCACCTTCGTCGACCAAGGCGACATCGCAAAGACTGGCCTCAACAGCGTCAGCGAAGTGCTTCAGCGCCTGCCGAGCGTGGGTGGCGGCCTCAACGGCAAGTTCAACACGTCGGGCAACAACGGCAACCCGCCTGATGGCGCGGGTGTCGGGGCGGGCGCGGCGGAAATCGACCTTCGCCACCTTGGCTCCAAGCGCACACTGGTTCTCCTGGACGGCCTGCGTTTCGTGAATGGCGCGTCGGCATCGGGCGTTCCCGGCTCGGTCGACCTCAACGCAATCCCCGAAAGCATGATTGAGCGCGTCGAGGTCCTACAGGACGGCGCGTCGGCCATTTACGGCTCGGATGCAATCGCGGGCGTCGTAAACATCATCACGAAGCAGGAGCAGGACGGCTTCCAGGCAAGCGCCCAGCTCGGCGAATACGGCCAAGGCGACGGCTTCAGCCAGAATTACCAGCTGAGCTGGGGCAATGGCCTCGGCAAAACGACGCAGATCGTCGCGGGCTTGAACTTCGTGAAGACGAACCCGGTTTCGGCAGGTGACCGCGGGATTTCAGCGTTTCCCAATCCCTATGGCGTGGGCTGCATCAATGGCGGCTGTCCCGGCGGCTCGTCGGGCACGCCTCTGGGTCGCGTCATCATCTTCGGCGACCTCACTCCGACTGTCGACAACCCGTTGACTGACGATAACGAAGACGTTGCGAGCATCACGCTCCGCGCGCCCGTCCTCGGCCGTGTTCCAATCTTCAACCCGGCGGACCCCACCGATCCGAACAGCGACTACAAGTCGTTCGTATCGCCTAACGACCGCTTCAACTTCGCACCATACAACTTCATTCTGACGCCGCTGAAGCGGTATGGCGGATTCGTGAATGTCCGGCAGGAGCTGGGCGAGAACACGCACTTCACGATCAAGGCCCTGTACAATCGCCGCGATTCCAAGAACCAGGCGGCGCCGTTGCCGCTGTTCGTCGGACCTGATGCGGGCAATGGCAACCTGCTCGACACGATCGTCATCAGCGGGACGAACCCTTACAATCCGTTCGGCGAGGACCTCAACTCGAGCAACTTCAGCTTCATCGGCCGCCGCCTGGTCGAAGCTGGTCCGCGTCAGTACGAGCAAAAGGTCAAGACCTGGTACGGCACCGCTACTCTCGACGGCCAATTCGCGGTTGGCTCCAGCGACTGGTTCTGGGATGTCAATGGCATCTGGGGCAACAACAAGGCCAACCAGGCGTTCAACGGCGACGTCAACGCGCAAAAGCTGGCGATCGCGCTCGGTCCGCTCGCGACGTGCCAGGCCACCCCTGGCTGCGTGCCGTTCAATATCTTCGGCGGCGAAGGCTCCATAGACCAGGCGATGCTCGGCTATGTCGGCTACACCGAACATGACAGTTCGAAGCAGGATCTTTGGGGGACCAGTGCCAACATCTCGGGCAAGCTGCTGCACTTGCCCGGCGGTGACCTCGGCGTGGCGGCCGGTGCCGACTATCGCGAACTGAAGGGCCGGTTCGATCCGGATCCGATCACCGCGGCCGGCTTTACTTCCGATATTCCGGCACAGCCGACCAAGGGGAGCTACAACGTCAAGGAAGTCTATGGCGAACTCGACGCGCCGCTGTTGCGCATCCTGGAGCTGACGGCAGCGGGCCGTTACTCCGACTATTCGACGTCGGGCAGCAAGGCCACCTGGAAGGTCGGCGCAAATCTCACGCCAACGCCCGACCTGCGGTTCCGCGCCAGCTACGGTACCGGCTTCCGCGCCCCCACTATTGGTGAGCTGTTCGGGAGCAAGACTCGCTTCGACGCCCAGCTAACGGACCCGTGCTCGGCAAGCGCGAATCCGAGCGCGGCAGTGCTTGCGAATTGCGCAGCTCACGGCGTTCCTCCCGGATACGAGCAGAACAACCCGCAGATCTCCGTCGTCACCGGCGGCAACGAGAACCTGAAGGCGGAGACGTCAAAAGGGTGGATCCTGGGCGCCGTATGGAGTCCCGCGGCAATCGGTCACCGAGTGTCGATCGAGGTCAATTACTATAACATCAAGGTCGACGGCGCGATCCAGCAGGTCGATCCGGCAACCATCCTCGACAATTGCTACGTCAACAACGACCCGGTCGCCTGCGCTGCCGTTCCGCGCACGGCCTCAGGCCAGATCACCCAGATCCAGGGCGTGCTGGAGAACATCGGCGGCATCCGGACCGACGGCCTGGACGTGAACCTGAGCGGGCGCCTGCCGACCGCGGGGCTCGGACAGTTCGTCCTCACCTCCAACAACAGCTTCCTGTTCAAGTATGACGAGCTGATCCCGACCGCGACGGGGACTCAGGTGGTTCATCGCCGCGCCACCGAGATCGGAAGCCCTTACAACGGCTATCCTCACCTGAAGTCCGTCAACTCGATCGACTGGACGAAAGACCAGTGGGGTGCGACCCTGATCGGTCGCTACACCTCCGGCATGAAGGAGAGCGATGGGCACAACATCGACACGCGCTGGTATTTCGACGCTCAGGCCCGTTGGGAGCCGGATTTCATGCGCGACCTGGGGATCGCGATCGGCGTGAACAACATCTTCAAGAAGGATCCGCCGGTTTGCACCACATGCGGAATCCCGAACTACGACCCGAACCTGTACGATATCCCGGGCCGCTACTTCTACGGGCGAATCTCGGTCAAAATGAGATAATCCGAGCTTCAGCGAAAAATGATGAGGGCGGTCCGGAGACGCGGGCCGCCCTTCCTTTTTGACCGCCTTGAACCTTCGCGATTTCGCGCCGATGTAGGTTGCACCAGAACAAGAGGACCCATTTCCCGTGATTGATCACCAGGACATCGTTTCGCAGCTCGTCCCCATCGTCATCGAGCAATCCAACCGGGGCGAGCGCAGCTTCGACATCTATTCGCGGCTGCTGCGCGAGCGGATCGTCTTCATCACGGGACCGATCGAGGACCATATGGCCTCGCTCATCACCGCCCAGCTGCTCTTCCTCGAGTCCGAGAACCCGAAGAAGGACATCTTCATGTACATCAACTCGCCGGGCGGCGTGGTGACGGCCGGCCTCGCGATCCACGACACGATGCAATACATCCGACCGAAGATCAGCACGGTCTGCATCGGCCAGGCCGCGTCGATGGGCAGCTTCCTGCTCGCCGCGGGCGAGCCGGGCCTGCGCGTCGCGCTCACCAACAGCCGGATCATGATCCACCAGCCTTCAGGCGGCGCCCAGGGCATGGCCGCGGACATCGAGATCCAGGCCCGCGAGATCCTGCGCATGCGCCAGCGGCTCAACGAGCTCTATGCTAAGTACACCGGCCAGCCGCTCGCGGAGATCGAAAAGGCCATGGACCGCGACAAGTTCCTCGAAGCCGACGAGGCCAAGGCCTTCGGCCTCATCGACGAGGTATTCGACACGCGGCCCGAGCCGGGTGACGACGCTGGAACGGGTGCGGGGGATGTGACTCCGGCGTAGTTCCAGCTGGCTCATTGCGGGTGCATCTCGCACTTGAGCGACGTCAATATGCGACCGCTTCACTGGATGCGTGGCTACGCTCGCACTAGTCGCGCCTCAATGTCCCGAAGAAAGGTCCTGATCAGCGGCGCCGGCGTCGCTGGGCCGACACTTGCGTGGTGGCTGCAACACTTCGGGTTCGAACCGTCGATCGTCGAGATTGCGCCCCAATTCCGCACCGGCGGCTACATGGTCGACTTCTGGGGCAAGGGCTTCGATCTCATCGAACGGATGGGATTGCTCCCAGAGGTCGAGCGTAGCGGCTACCGCATCAAGGAGGTGCGCTTCGTTCACGCCGACGGGAGCCGCGCCGGCGGCTTTTCCACCGAAGGTTTTCAGCACGCGACCGGGGGACGCTTCACCAGCCTGCCGCGGAGTGATCTCGCCGGAATCGTCTGGCGATCGCTGCCGAGTTCGGTGGAGAGCAGGTTCGGCGATGAAGTGGTGCGCCTTGAGCCCGAAAGCGACGCGGTTCGTGTCCACTTCGCGCGCAGTGCGGCCGAAAAATTCGATCTCGTAATCGGCGCGGACGGCCTCCACTCCAGGGTGCGCCAGCTGGTTTTTGGGTCCGAGGACCGGTTTGAGACCTTCCTCGGCTACGCCTTCGCCGCCTTCACCGTAACCGGCTACGGGCCGCGCACGACGGACACTTACTTGGGCCACGCAGTGCCCGGGCGCAGTGCCTCGCGCGTCTCCATGCGTGACGACAGGACGCTCATTCTGTTGATCTGGCGCGAAGAGACATCGGCCTTGCCGCCGACGGACAAGGCCCGGCGCGCGCTGCTCAAGGAGCGGTTCGCCGGAATGGGCTGGGAAGCCGACCGCATGCTGGAAGCGCTGGACAACGCCGACGATCTCTACGTTGACAGCATCAGCCAGATCCACCTGCCTCGCTGGAGCGACGGGCGGATTGCCCTGGTCGGCGACGCTGCCTGGGCGCCCTCGTTTCTGGCGGGCGAGGGCTGCGGCCTCGGTATCATGGGCGCCTATGTGCTCGCGGGGGAGCTAGCCAGGTCAGACGGTGATCCGGTCGCGTTCGCCCGATATGAGAGCCGCCTCCGCCAATTCATCGAATCGAAGCAGAAAAAGGCGGCGCGGTTCGGCGGCGCCTTCTGCCCGAGCACCCGCTTTGGGATCATGTTCCGAAACTGGGTCGCCAGCCTCCTGAACGTCCAGCCGATCGCGAACCTCGCGCTGGCGAGCGAGCTCAAGGACGACATCGAGCTTCCCGACTACCGGGCCGCCGTCGCGGCAATGATGGAGCCCGCGTGCTGAAATCCCTGCGTGCCACGCTCATTCCACTGCTTCTTCTGAGCCCGACGGCCGCACTTGCGCACGGCGCCGAAATCCGCCCGGGCGAGCCGATCCTGGCCATGTGGCAGTTCGAGCCGGAGATCGTCGCCGGTCTGCTCATCGCCGCCCTGCTTTATGTCGCCGGCATCAGGCGGGGCGTTGCGGGCCGATGGTGGCGCCATGCGCTTTTCTTCGGCGGACTCCTGGCGCTGGCGCTCGCGCTACTGTCGCCGATCGAGCCGCTTGCCGATCATGTTTTCGCGATCCATCAGATCGAGCACATGCTCCTGCGCTCGATCGGGCCGATGTTGATCCTGCTCTCACAGCCCCAGGCGACGTTGATGCGAGGCATGCCGGACGGATTTCGGCGCAATGCGTTCGCACCGATAGTCGGCGCTTCGGGCGTGCGGCAGACCTTCGGCTTCTTCTCGCAGCCGCTCGTCGCAACCGCTCTGTTCGTCGGCATCAGCTGGTTTTGGATGATTCCGCGTTGGCACGACATCGCCATCCTCAACGAGCCGATCCACTACTCCTGGCATGTTTCGCTGCTGGTCAGCGGCCTGTTCTTTTTCTCGGTCATCTTCGACCCGCGCTCTGCGCCGGCGGGTCCGCGTCTCGGCACGCGGTTGATCATGTTCTGGTGTGCCGCGATGGGGAATATCCTCCTCGGCGCCTTCCTCACGTTCAAGTCCGTGCCGCTCTATCACGCTTATGACGTGATGGGCCGCCTCTTCGGCCTGGACGCCCTGACCGACGAGCAGATCGGCGGCCTGACGATGTGGATACCCGGCTGCATGATGTTTGCTGTCTCGGCGATCCTCATTCTGCACCGTTGGGGCACCGACGAGGAACGAGCCGTGGAGCGGCGGCGACGCATGGGAACCGTGGAGGCCCACTCGGCAGCGAAGGCGGCGAACCTATCGAGGTCGAACCGCGCTCTCGCCGTGGGCCTCGGCTCATTCGTCGTGCTTGTACTCTTCGTCGCTCTGACGAGTGCGGTCCTGTACGATCACGAACTCGGTCCCGGTGGCGACTTGTTCGGGACCACTTCTCCTGTGGGCACCCCTTCGCACACGTCATGAGAGCACCCTTCATGAGGTCCTCCTCGCGTAACCGGAATCGCAACGTTTCCACCCATCGCGGACTCTAGCGACAACGGCTAGGCGCACGGGACGTCGTGGTCTGCTGTTGGCACGACCACTTACTCCCTTGGGGCCAGTCCACACCGCAGGCCAGCCGCGTTGTTGAATTTTCATTTACTGTCGCACGCTTGCGCGCGGCAGCCAATCAGCGCAGACTTAGATGATCCGGCGGGAGGAACTGTGTCGCAGGTCTTTCTCAGCTATGCTCGAGACGATGTCGACGCGGCCAGGCAGCTCGCGGAGGATCTCGGTCAATCCGGTCATCAGGTTTGGTGGGATCGCCACCTCCACGGCGGATCGCGTTTTGACATGGAGATAGAAGAGGCCCTCAAGAACGCTGAAGCCGTTGTCGTCCTCTGGTCCACCGCTTCACTCAATTCCGCATGGGTCAAGGACGAAGCGGCCGAAGCGCGGGATTCCGAGCGCCTCGTCCCCGTCTCCGTCGGCTCTGCCAAGCCGCCCCTCGGGTTTCGCCAATTCCATACGATCGACCTCGGCTCATGGGATGGTCATGGTCAGCCGGAGGCCCTCGGTGAACTTCTCGATGCGATCAGTCGCACATGTGGATCGGGCGCATCCGCACGGACCGCCGCGCCAACTTCTGACGAGGCTCCGAAAGCAAAGGCGTCCGTTTGCGTGCTTCCATTTGCGAACATGAGCGGCGAGCCGGAGCAGGAGTATTTCAGCGACGGAATCAGCGAGGACATCATCACCGACCTATCGAATGTGTCGGCGCTTTCTGTGGTCGCGCGAAACACCTCTTTCGGATTCAAAGGTCAATCGCCGGACGTGAAGGAAGTCGCGCTGAAGCTCGGGGTTTCTCATGTGCTTGAGGGCAGCGTTCGCAAAGCCGGAAATCGTGTGCGCATCACGGCCCAGTTGATCGACGGCGCAAAGGGCGACCATGTTTGGGCGGCGAGGTTCGACCGGGACCTCACCGACATATTCGAAATTCAGGACGAGATCTCGAAGGCGATTGTCGACGCGCTGAAGCTGAAATTGCTGCCCGGAGAGAAGAAGGCCATCGAGAACCGCGGCACTTCGAATGCCGAAGCCTACAACCTCTACCTGATGGCGCGCCAACAGTGGATCCAGGGATCGTACGGCGACCTGCGTCGCGACAAGGCCATTCTTCGCTTTTGCAAGCAGGCCGTGGAGCTCGACCCGAACTATGCGCAGGCGTGGGCGCTCATGGGGCTTGCGCAGCTCGAGCTACAGTTCGTCCACGGGCTGGATGAGAACGCATTGCCGGCGGCCGAAAGAGCGCTTGAAATCAATCCGAATCTTCCGGAAGCGCATTCCATCAAGGCCCGTTATCTCGAGGAAGAGGGCCGCACCGAAGAAGCTGAGAAGCAGATCCGGACGGCGCTGAAGCTAGATCCTGAATCATGGGAAGTGAATCGCGAAGCGGCGAGAATGCTCTTCCGGCACGGCCACATCCGCGAATCTATTCCCTACTTTGAAAAAGCTGCTTCCCTCATGGAAACCGATTGGCGAAATGCAGCCCTGCTTATCACCTGCTACAACGGGATCGGGGATGAGGTTCAGGCCCAAAGAGCGGCAAAGCTCGCGGCTGCCCGGACAGAGGCGGTTATTGCCAAGGACCCCACGAATTGCGCGGCTCTTGCTATGGGCGCCATGACACTGGCGGCGTCAGGCGAACACGAACGTGCGCGCGACTGGGCCCGGCGGGCCCTGCTTCTCGACCCCGACAATCTGCTGACTCGATACAATATGGCATGCACGTTGGCTCAGTACCTGCACGACACAGAAGGAGCGCTCGAGGTTCTGGAACCATATTTCGAGCGTACGAGCAGCACGACCGAGCTTCGGCATCTCGAAGTGGATCCCGACCTCGATCCCATTCGCGAAGATCCGCGTTTCAAAGATATGCTCGTCGGCGCCAAGAAGCGCCTGGGGATACAAGCAGCGGCTGCATGAGAACGTGATTGAAAGGCGGCGCTTTAGGCGAAAATCTTCGCGTCCACCCAATCTCAGAAATGCCTGTCCTACAGCCGCCGACATGAGATAACTGCTTCGCCTCCTTTCTGTGGGAGGCGGAATGTCAGAGCACAAACCACTCATCACCTTTCAACCGGTCCCCGTCCGCCCGCGCCACGACGGCTGGACGATCGAGCGGCAGATCGCATTCGTCGAGAAGCTGGCCGACACCAACAGCATCAGCGCTGCCTGCAAGCATGTCGGAATGAGCCGCGAATCGGTTCGCAAGCTGCGCCGGCGGCCAGGCGGACGCGCGTTTCGCGATGCCTGCGACGCCGCGCTGGACTGCGGCTATGCGGACGTCGAGCAAGCCGCGATGGAGCGCTCGAAGAACGGCGTTGCGCGGCCGATCTTCTACAAGGGAGAGCAGGTCGGGGAGTGGCGCCATCATGACGAGCGGCTGACCATGTTCCTGCTGCGCTTCCGCCGCCGCCATCGCTTCGGGCCGGAAGCCGACAGTCTGCCGCGGCGTGCTCCTATTCCGTGTATCGAGCCACACGAGCAGATCCCATTCGATCCCGAAGAGGAGCTCGACGGCCATCTCGATGCGATCGAGTTTGCGCCCGAGCTGCCGCCCGAGGAAGAACCTGCGCCGGATTGGGCAGCGGATTGCGGTTCAGATGATCGGTAGGGCGGCTCCACCTAACGCGTGCGCATACGCGCGCGCCTGCGCGCACATGTCGCTGCCAACTTTGGCAACTTCCAACGGGTCTTGCGAAGCCCACGACCGCTGCCAAGATGTCGGGCGAGGGGGCAACGATCATGCGAACATCGACTCTTGGCGCAGCGGCGGCTCTCTTGCTCGCGGCTTCGCCGCTCCCCGCGCAAACCCTCGACGTTCACGCCGGCCGCCTGATCGACCCCGCTGCGGCGAAGGTTCTCACCGACCAGCGAATCCGCATCGTCGATGGGAAGATTGCGGCGGTGATGCCGTGGCGGGCGAGCGACGGCGCCGCTTCGGTCGACTGGTCCGGCTACACCGTGCTTCCCGGACTGATCGACCTCCACACCCATCTTGCCGACGGCGCGATCGACGAGGGTGACGCAGACCCCGCGGGACCGCTGAAGCGCAGCGAGGCCCGGACGATCCTGAAGGGCGCCAAGGCCGCGCGGATGGAGCTGGAGAGCGGCTTCACGACAGTGCGCGACGTCGGGGTTTACCGCGGCCTCACCGACGTCGCGCTCCGCGACGCCATCAATGCCGATGAGGTCGAGGGGCCGCGCATGTTTGTCGCAGGCGGCTACATCACGGTTCCGGGCGGCGGCGGTGAGGTCAACGCTCTGGCGCCCGACGTGCCGGTGCCCGACCAATTCCGGATGGGCGAAGTGCACAACGCGGCTGAAGCGCGCGACCGGGCCCGCTATTTCCTCGATCATGGAGCCGATTTCATCAAGCTGATCGCGACCGGTGCCGTCCTTGCGATCGGCGGCATTCCGGGAGCAATGGAGCTCAGCCCCGAGGAGATGAAGGCGGCGTGCGACGAGGCGAAGGCCCACGGCTCATACTGCATCGCGCATGCGCATGGCGCGGAAGGCATCAAGGCCGCAATCCGTGCCGGAGTTAGGACGATCGAGCACGCCAGCTACCTCGACGCCGAGGGCATTGAACTGGCTAAGAAATATGGCGTGTGGCTCGACATGGACATCTACAATGGCGACTGGATCAACGACGTCGGCGTGAAAGAGCACTGGCCGGCCGAATATCTCCGCAAGAATATCGAGACGACCGACATCCAGCGGCGCGGCTTCGCGGCGGCGGTGAAGGCGGGCGCGAAGATGACCTTCGGGACCGATGCCGGCGTCTACATGTACGGCCTCGGCGCGCGGCAGTTCGCCTACATGGTCCGCTATGGGATGACGCCAATGCAGGCGATCCAGTCAGCGACGAGCGAAGCAGCCAAGGCACTCGGCAAGGAAGGCGAGGTGGGCTCGATCGCGCCGGGCGCCTACGGCGACCTCGTTGCCGTGAAGGCCGACCCGCTGAACGACATCCGCACGCTTGAGCAGATTCAGGGCGTGATCAAGGAAGGCGCCATCGTCCATTAGTGCATGGGGCACAATATGTTCGCCTCCTTTCCCTGGAGCCCAGTCGAAAATGAGCCGAAGCGTCGCGAGCGATCGCGGGAACTTTTCGTTATGTCGTCCCGAATGGCTTTCGACCCGGGGAGGCGATCTGGGCCGAGCAGCAGGCAATCATCGACAATCCCCCGCCGGGCGGTCGCGCGGCCACGCATCCGCAGGCTCTAACGTCACGAAAAATGCGCACGCACCTGGTGACATTAAGGACCTTACGGCCGCAGCGGCTGAGCGCAGCCGCGCTTGGGCTAGGCGATTATTTCTTCTTGGCGGTGGTCTTTTTCGCCGTGGTCTTCTTGGCGGTGGTTTTCTTGGCCGGCGCCTTCTTCGCCACGGATTTCTTCGCCGGGGCCTTCTTGGCTACGGACTTTTTCGCCGGCGCTTTCTTCGCGACAGTCTTTCGGGCCGGGGCTTTTTTCGCAACAGTCTTCTTGGCTGGAGCCTTCTTGGCGACGGTCTTCTTCGCCGGGGCCTTTTTCGCGGCGGTCTTTCTCGCGGCGGGTTTTCTGGCTGTAGTCTTTTTGGCTGTTGTTTTTTTGGCGGTGGTCTTTTTAGCAGTGGTCTTCTTCGTAGCTGCCTTGCCCATTCATCCTCTCCCTACTGAGGGGCCTAACAACAGTACGAAGGTATCAGCAGTTACGAATAGTTCAAACGCGATTTCATAACGCGATTGTTCCCTACTTGTTCTTATGGAACAAATCAGATACGAACAGTGCAACAGGCGGAGCTCGGCCGCCGATGACGAGCGGATTGACCGCTTGCATTGCAGAGGGAGACAGGGGACATGGCAGCGCAGTTGAAAGTCATCGGTAGCGGAGTGGAATCAGTGTCGGGCACGGATCGTCAGAAGGCCCTCGAAGCGGCGCTTGCACAGATCGACCGCGCGTTCGGCAAGGGCTCCGCGATGAGGCTCGGCAGTCGCGAGAAGATCGAGATCGAGACCATTTCCACCGGCAGCCTCGGGCTCGACATCGCGCTCGGCGTCGGCGGGCTGCCGCGCGGTCGGGTAATCGAGATTTACGGACCGGAGAGCTCGGGCAAGACGACGCTCGCGCTGCACGCCATTGCCGAGGCGCAGAAGAATGGTGGGACGGCGGCGTTCGTCGATGCCGAGCATGCACTCGATCCGGTCTATGCCAGGAAGCTCGGAGTTGACATCGACGAACTGATCGTGTCGCAGCCCGACACGGGCGAGCAGGCGCTCGAGATCGTCGATACCCTCGTGCGCTCGAACGCGATTGACGTGCTGGTGGTCGATTCGGTCGCTGCGCTCGTGCCGCGCGCCGAGATCGAGGGCGAAATGGGCGATCAACTGCCCGGCCTCCAGGCGCGCCTGATGAGCCAGGCGCTGCGCAAGCTCACCGGCTCGATCAGCCGCTCGCGCTGCACCGTCATCTTCATCAACCAGGTGCGGATGAAGATCGGCGTGATGTACGGCAATCCGGAGACGACGACGGGCGGCAACGCGCTGAAGTTCTACGCATCGGTCCGCCTCGACATCCGCCGCACGGGGCAGATCAAGGACCGCGACGAGATCGTCGGCAACGCGACGCGCGTGAAGGTCGTCAAGAACAAGGTCGCGCCGCCGTTCAAGCAAGTCGAGTTCGACATCATGTACGGCGAGGGCGTCTCCAAGGTCGGCGAAATTCTCGACCTCGGCGTCAAGGCCGGCCTCATCGAGAAGTCGGGCGCGTGGTTCAGCTACGACAGCGTCCGCATCGGCCAGGGCCGCGAGAACGCCAAGACCTACCTCAAGGAAAATCCCGACATCGCCAAGCGCATCGAAAATGCGATTCGCGGCCGCACCGAAGAAGTCGGCGAAGCGCTGATGGTCGGCGCTGGTCCTGACGATGAAGGCGAAGCCGTCGAATAAAGTCTCCCCAGCGGCGGGCGGAGCGCACGCATCCGCCCGCTGCCCTTGGCAGGTTAGACGACTTCTTCCGGAATGCTTGGCAGCACCGGCTCGTCGGACTCGAGCTGCAGGCGGGCGAATAAATGCGTCGGCTCGGTTAGGACGACACCGATGAATCCGCCGACCGCACAAAAAGCGGTGCCGATCAAATAAGGGATCACGCTTCCGTCGAACGCCCGGCCGATCAGGAAGCCGACGATCGCCGCGCCTACGGTTCCGAGCATGCCCTGGACCGACGACGCAGTGCCGGCGATCGGCGCCATATGCTCCATCGCCAGAGTGCTGAGGTTCGACGACGTGAAAGCGAATGCGCACATCGTGAGACCTTGGAAAACCACGAATGTCAGCAGGGTTTCCCGGCCGCTCAACGCCACCGCGAGGTGAATGATTGCGATGACGGCGAATCCAGCGCTCGCGCTATGGCCGACGCGGCGCAGCCCGAACCGCCCGACGACCCGCGAGTTGGTCCATGACGCGAGCGCCATCGGGGCAGCGATGCAGGCGAACACCACGCCGATCAGGTGCGGTTTGTGGAACGCGTCGAACACGATCTGCTGGATCGAGGCGATGTAGGCGACGAGCGCGCTGAAGCTGACCGTCAGCGCAAGCGTGTAGCCGCGGGACAGCGGCTCGCGAACGGTCTCCAGAACCGCGCTCGCCATGTCGCCGAAACGGAGCGAGCGCCGATATTCGGGATGCAGGGTTTCCGGAAGCCGGATCCCCGACCAGACCAGCATCGCCAGGGCGTAAAGCGCGAGCGCTCCGAAGATTGCCTGCCATGGCGCGAACAGGAGAATCGCGATGCCGATGTTCGGCGCGAGGACCGGCATCAGCATGAAGACCATGAAGACCAGGCTCATCACCCGCGCCATCGCTTCGCGCTCGAACAGGTCGCGCACCATCGCGACAACGAGCACTCGAGTGACCGCCGCCGAAGCGCCCATCCCGAGCCGTGAGGCGATCAGCAAAGGAAAGCTGCCGGCAAGCGCGCAAAGCACTGCGAACAAGCCGTAGAGCGTGATCCCCGCGGCGAGCACCGACTTGCGGCCGAAGCGGTCGGCAAGCGGCCCCCACACCAGCTGCGTCGAGGCGAACCCGAGGAAGTAAGCGATGACGACCAGTTGCCGCTCATTCTCATCGATGACGTGAAGCGAGCGCCCGATCGCCGGCAGCGCGGGGATCATCGCGTCGATCGCGAACGAGTTGAGGCCCATCAGCGCGGCGAGCATCACCGTCATCTCGCGCGTGCCGGGGCGCTTCACGCCGTCGTGGGACATGGATTCGAACATGGGACGCGCCTGCTGGCCGATTGCGCCGCGGCGTGCAACAGTGGGGCCAAGGAGGGGCTCGATATGTTTCAGCGGCGCAGTTTTCTGACAGGGTCAGCGGTACTCACGGCGGCACTGGCCGTGCCGATCAACGCTGCGATGGCCGCCGTCCTCGAGGGGCTGAAGCCGGTGCCGCTGCCGCCGCCGATCTCGCAGGCGGAGCGCCAGCAGCGCATCGCCAAGGCTCGGCAGCTGATGCAGCAGAACGGCATCGGCTCGATCGTCGTCGAATCCGGATCGAGCCTCGATTATCTGACCGGTGTCCAATGGCATCGGTCGGAGCGCCTCACAGCGGCAGTGATCCCCGTCGAGGGCGATCCGATCATTGTCACGCCGTTCTTCGAGAGCCCCTCGGTCAAGGAGACTCTCGCCATCCCGGCGGAGATCCGCACCTGGAACGAGGACGAGGAACCGCTGAAGCTCGTCGGCGATTTTCTTCGCGAGCGCGGGGTCGCAGCAGCGCCGGTCGCATTCGAGGAGACCGATCGCTACTTCATCGTCGATCGCCTCGAACAACAGCTGCCCGAACTCAAGGCCACCAGTGCGCATTCGGTCGTCCGCGCGCTTCGGCTCATCAAGTCGCCAGCGGAGCTGGCGCTGATGCAGACGGCGAACGACATCACTCTTCAGGCCATGAAGCACGTCGGCGAACGCGCGCGGCTCGGTATGACACCCGCCGACTACGGCGCGGCGATCGATGCGGCGACGAGCGCGCTCGGAGGCAATCCTGAATTCTCGCTCGTGCTGATCGACGAAGCCGCGGCGCAACCGCACGGTTCGAGGAAGCCTCAGATCACCAAACGGGGAAGCGTGGTCCTCTTCGACTGCGGGTGCACCGTTCACGGCTATCAGTCCGATATCTCGCGGACCTTCGTCTACGGCGCGCCGCCGACGGCGGAGCAGCGCAAGGTCTGGAACCAGGTGCACGAAGGCCAGCAGATCGCCATCCGCGCCGCGAAGATCGGTGTCCCGGTGGGCACGATCGACGATGCCGTGCGCGCGGCCTACACGAGCTGGGGCTATGGACCCGGGTACAAGCTTCCGGGCCTCTCACACCGCACGGGCCACGGAATCGGAATGGACGGCCATGAGCCGGCCTATCTGGTCCACGGCGATCCGACGCCGTTGGAGCCTGGAATGTGTTTTTCCGACGAACCGGGTATCTACATTCCGGGCAAGTTCGGCGTCCGGCTAGAGGATTGCTGGTACATGACGGAGAACGGGCCGAAGTTCTTCAGCGAGCCGCCGCCGAGCATCGATCGCCCGTTTGGCTGAGCCGCCTGATTCCCGGCAATCCTCAGCACTTCAGAAGTGGTCGTGGACTTCGCCGGTCCG
>DASUCP010000015.1:0-3164 GCA_036275975.1 Sphingomicrobium sp. | reverse complement strand
TTTGAGCTGCGGTTGGAAGAACGGTTCTGGGTGCGGGTCGCCATGGAATATCTCCTCTGCTGAATTCCGATGGAATCAACGGTTGGGAGAGGGACGCCGTTCCTGTTGCGAGACGCTTTCATGCCACCGTTCGCCGCGTCTCTTCAGAGCTCGTTCGAAGTCTCCTGCGGCTGTGCCGGCGGAGGAGCTGCTTCGTTGGCTGCGGGCGCTGGTTCCGGCGCGTTCACGGGTTCGGTCGCCGCCGGCGGAAGTTCGCTGACGACGTTCTCGAGAGGGGGGAGTGCCTTCGGGCTCTCATATTCCTCACCTGGCAGCGGGCGCGTCTGCTTGGTGACGGGCGGCGGCGCCTTGTTCACCGGTGCAATTGCGCCCTTGTAGATGCACGCGTCGAGGCCGTCGCGAGCGACGATCGGGATACGAGCAGCAATGGTGTTGCCGTAGCGGCGGGTGAAACCTTTGGGAGCAATCGCGCCGCGCTTTTTGGGTAGCGGGTAAACCGCCGCAATGCGTGCAGCCTCCGTAGGACTCATCGCGCTCGCATCATGGCCGAAATAGCGCTCGGAGCCGGCATTGACGCCGTAGGTGCCGATGCCCGTCTCAGCGAGGTTGAGATACACCTCCATGATCCGGCGCTTGCCCCACATGCGTTCGATCAGGAAGGTAAACCAAGCCTCTACGGCTTTTCGCGGATAGCCGCCACCGTTCCAAAGGAAGGCGTTTTTCGCGGTCTGCTGGCTGATCGTCGACCCGCCTCGAATGCGGCCACCAGACGCGTTGCGTTTCATTGCATCTTCAATGGCTTCGACGTCGAAGCCGTGATGAGTGCAGAACTTGCTGTCCTCGGCAGCGATGGACGCGCGGACCATGTCGCGGTCGATCTCGCCGATTGGCATCCAATCCTTGTGTAGGCCCCGCCCGTGGATCAGGTCACCGATCATGTTGATCGTGAGCGGCGGGTTCACGAACCGATAGGCGACCACCCACAGCACGGAGATGATGAGGAAGGCGAGGACCAGCTTCACGATCCAGCCCACGATCCGGCCGACAAGCGACCGCTTTCGTCGGCGCTTATACTGCGGGATCGTGGATTTGCGCCTCGCCATTCGCGCTGCCTAGCGGAATTGGACGCGGTGCCAAGACCTCTCCTTGCCGCACTGCAGTGCAACATTTACATCGCTTGGCATGACTTCGACGAACGACATCCGCCGCGGTTTCCTCGACTATTTCGAGAAGAACGGTCACGCGCGGGTGCAGTCGGCGCCTTTGGTTCCCCAGAACGACCCAACGCTGATGTTTGTCAACGCGGGCATGGTGCCGTTCAAGAACGTCTTCACCGGGCTCGAAAGCCGTCCTTACAGCCAGGCTACGAGCTCTCAGAAATGCGTCCGCGCGGGCGGCAAGCATAACGACCTCGACAATGTCGGTTACACGGCGCGGCATCACACCTTCTTCGAAATGCTCGGGAATTTTTCGTTCGGCGATTATTTCAAAGATCGCGCGATCGAGCTCGCCTGGAACCTGCTCACGAAGGAGTGGGCCCTCAGCCCGGATCGGCTGACGGCAACCGTCTACCACACCGACGACGAGGCATTCGACCTATGGAAGCGCATCTCCGGCCTTCCCGAGAGCCGCATCATCCGCATCCCTACGAAGGACAATTTCTGGGCGATGGGCGACGATGGTCCCTGCGGCCCGTGCTCTGAGATCTTCTATGATCACGGCGATCGCATACCGGGAGGCCCCCCCGGAAGCCCGGACCAGGAAGGCGACCGCTTCGTCGAGGTCTGGAACTTGGTGTTCATGCAGTACGAGCAGACGGCGAACGAGATCGTCTCCGAGCTTCCGAAGAAGAGCATCGACACGGGCATGGGTCTCGAGCGGATCGCCGCCGTGCTCCAGGGCACGCCTGACAATTACGAAACGGATACGTTCCGCACGCTGATTCACGCCAGCGAGGAGCTCACGCAAACAAGAGCAGAGGGCGAGCAGAAGGCGAGCCACCGCGTTATCGCCGATCACCTCCGTGCTTCCGGGTTCCTGGTCGCGGACGGCGTACTGCCGGCGAATGAGGGCAGGGGCTACGTCCTTCGCCGGATCATGCGCCGCGCGATGCGCCACGCGCACCTGCTTGGCGCCAAGGAGCCGCTGATGTGGCGCCTCGTCCCGGCGCTCGTCGCGGAGATGGGCGCGGCCTATCCGGAGCTGGTTCGCGCACAGCCGCTGATCGAAGCGACGCTGCAGCAGGAGGAGACGCGCTTTCGGCAGACGCTCGCGACCGGGATCAAGCTGCTCGACGAGGCGACGGCCGAGCTTCCGGAAGGCGGGACTCTGCCAGGTGAGACGGCATTCAAGCTCTATGACACTTATGGCTTTCCATACGACCTTACCGAAGACGCGCTGAGGGCTCGCGGCCTGAATGTCGACCGCGAAGGGTTCGACACCTCAATGGCGGCGCAGAAGGCGGCGGCCCGCGCCGCGTGGAAGGGCTCTGGCGCGAAGGCGAACGAGGACGTCTGGTTCGACCTTGCCGAGGAATATGGCGCGACCGAGTTTACCGGCTATTCGGGCGACGAGGGCGAGGGCGTGGTTCTGGCGATCGTCCGCGATGGAATATGCGTCGAGGATGCCGAAATCGGGCAGACGGTCGAAGTCCTACTCAACCAGACGCCATTTTACGGAGAAAGCGGCGGGCAGATTGGAGACACCGGAAAACTGACTAATCTCAAGGGACTGGTCGGCGAAGTTGAGGATACATCGAAGCCACTCGGCAAACTCCATGTGCTTCGAACCAAGATCGCCGCTGGCGAGTTGTCCGTCGGCGACACAGTCCATCAGAAAGTCGATAGCGAGCGCCGAAATCGCGTCCGCGCCAACCACAGCGCCACTCACCTGCTTCACGCCGCGCTTCGCCGCCATCTCGGGACGCACGTCACGCAGAAGGGCAGCCTGGTCGCGCCGGACCATTTTCGTTTCGATTTCTCGCACCCGAAGGCGCTGACTCGCGAGCAGATTGACGCTGTCGAGGCGGAGGTGAACGCGCAGATCCGTGCCAACGACCCGGTCACCACGCGTCTCATGACCCCCGACGAGGCGATCGCTGCAGGCGCTATGGCCCTGTTCGGCGAGAAGTACGGCGACGAGGTCCGCGTGCTCTCCATGGGCCG
>DASUCP010000014.1:0-3424 GCA_036275975.1 Sphingomicrobium sp. | reverse complement strand
GCAGCGAGCTCGCGGGCGGTGTCGCGGGGGAGACCGAGCGCGTCCGCAATGGGCGCACCGAGGAGCGCATCGCCGAGCGCGCTCAGCACAAGCCCGAGTGTGCTCCGCGCGACCTGGTGGTCCTCATGTCCGGCGCTCAGCTGGGCGACCAGCGACTGGAGCGACTCCAGGATCGGGTTGAGAGCGTCGCGATTGCCGGTGAGGATCATCCAGGCGGCGAGCGCCCCGGCGCCCTCACGGCCGAAGGCGTCGAACGTCTGATCGATGATGTCGCGAGCGTCGGCCTCTCCCTTGCGGGCGCGCTCGACGGCGCCGGCAATGCCGGCGGTGACGGAATCGGCGATGGAGCGAGCGAGCGCGCCTTGGAGCCCCGCGGCCGAGCCGAAATGGTGAAGGAGGTTGGCGTGGGTGCGGCCGATTTCGGCAGCCACGGCCTTAAGCGTAACGGCCTGCGGCCCGCGCTCGAGAAGAAGCCGCCGCGCAGCCTCGACCGCGGCGGAACGGCTTTCTTTGGGGCTAAGACGAGTTCGCTTTATTGACACGTGTGTAAGTTAACGTATCTTGTGCCTGTGAACGCCATTACCACCCCCAGCCCCGCAGGTCTCAGCATCACGCCGCGCGACCGCCGCTTCGGCCGTGATACGGCCGCACCGAGACTGTGGCACGGCGGGCGCGTCGAAGCGACTGCTATCTACAACGCGCTGTCCACCACCTTTCCCAAGGGTGAAGCCTTCTTCGTCGAGAGCGTGCGCGCGTTCCGCGTGGGAGCGCCACCGAAGCTCGCCGATGAGATCAAGGCCTTTACCACGCAGGAAGCAATCCACAGCCGCGAGCACGACGCGTTCAACAAGCGCGCTGAGAAAGGCGGATACGATCTCAGCAAGCTCGAGCAACGGGTCGAGGAGCGGCTGGCGATTACCAGGGGCAGGCCGCCAGTGGTCAGTCTCGGCGCAACGATGGCGCTCGAGCATTTCACCGCGATCCTCGCGCACCAGCTCCTCGCGAACCCGCGGCATCTCGATGGTGCGGACAAGGAAACCGCCGACCTGTGGCGCTGGCACGCGGTCGAAGAGATCGAGCACAAGGGCGTCGCTTACGACACTTGGCTCAATGCAACGCGGCACTGGTCACGCTGGAAACGATGGAAGCTCAAGGCTCGTGTGATGCTGCTCGTCACTCGAAACTTCGTCGTCGACCGCACCGGAGGCGCCATCGAGCTGATGCGCCAGGACGGGGTCACGGGACTTGGCGCCTGGGCGATGCTGCTGTGGTACCTGTGGGTGCGGCCCGGCATGTTCCGCAAGATTGCGGGTGCGTGGCTGAAGTTCTTTCTGCCCGGTTTTCATCCGTGGAACGAGGACGATCGGCATCTGCTCGCCGCTTACGAAGCGAGCGCGCCCTCGGGATCGCTGCCTGAGCGAAAGGTCAGGCGGGCGCGATAGTTCGGGCGCAAGTCACCGGAGGCGCGGGCGCGAGATCACCGCTAAGCCCGGACGATGACCATTGATGAACGCCTCACCGAGATCGAGTGGAACCGCATTACGCTGGAACTCGGGCAACAGGGCTGGGCGACGACCAGACCGTTGCTGAAGTCAGACGAGCGACAGGAGCTGATCGGTTCCTACGATGACGACGGCCTGTTTCGAAGCACCGTCGTGATGGCGCGTCACGGCTACGGCCGCGGCGAATATCGCTACTTCGCTTATCCCTTGCCTGATCTCGTCAGTCGCCTCCGCGAGCGGCTCTACCGACAGCTTCTTTCGATCGCGAACGACTGGAGGGCCGCGCTAGGGGAGGGCGAGCCGTTCCCGGACAGCCATGCGAAGTTCCTCGAAGGGTGCCACGCCGCGGGCCAGATACGACCTACACCGCTGCTGCTCCGCTACGGTCCCGGCGACTACAATTGCCTGCACCAGGATCTCTACGGCGATTGGGTGTTCCCGCTCCAGGCGGCGTTCCTGCTCGACGATCCGCGCAACTTCGAAGGGGGCGAGTTCGTGCTGACCGAGCAGCGGCCGCGCATGCAGTCGCGTGTGCAGGTCGTGCCGCTCCGTGCCGGCGAGGGCGTGATCTTTGCGGTCAATCAGCGGCCGGTCACCGGCGCGCGCGGCACTTACCGCGTGACAATGCGCCACGGCGTGAGCCAGCTGCGCAAAGGCAGCCGGCACACGCTAGGCATTATCCTCCACGACGCCGCTTAGGCGGCCAGCGCCTCACGCGCTTCGGCGGTGGCGTTGCCCAGGCGCAGGCGCATCAGCCTCGCTCGAACCTCCGTACCGCGAGCGCAGCTCATCCGCGGGGCGATTAGCCCCGTCGATTCGAATCCGAGCTTCTCGAGCACGCGCGCCGAGGCCGGATTGTCGATGAAGTGCGATGCTTCGAGCTGCTTTAGGCTCAGGGCCCGGGCGATCCCTATCAACGCCTCGCATGCTTCGGTCGCGAAGCCGCGGTTCCAGAACGGACGCGCGATCCAATAGCCCATCTCGACCGCACCCGAAGGACGTCGCGCAAGACCGCATTCGCCGATCAGCTGCGGCGCGCCCTCGGTGCGCTGGAGGATCAGCAGGCAGGGCAGGATGGGGTCGCGCGCTCGGGCGAGATAGGCCTCCGCGTCCCGGACGTGAAACGGCCACGGCGGTCCCGAGAGGTTGCGGACGATCGCCTCGTCGGCGATCGCGGCGGCAAGTGCCGGCGCGTCCTCCGGGAAGCCCGGCCTCAGCAGCAGTCTTGGCGTTCTTGCGAACATTGCTCTTCTCCTCGGTCCCGGGCGCCTAGCGGCGCCTGGTGACAGTTCCGGGAGAAGATTTTGTGCCTTCAGAAACAAAAGAAGGGAGAGAGGGGGCTTCCCTCTTCTCCCTTTTGGCTTTGATCCGCTTTGTCAGATCTCGTCCGGGCCGCCCCCTCGTGGAGACGGTCCCTTTCTGACCGTCCCTATTTTGCGCTTTCCGTAATTGCCGGCATGATGTGCACGTATTTACGGCCGAGCTTGCCATCTCGGAACGCGACTTGGCCGTCGGTGAGCGCGAACAGGGTGTGGTCCTTGCCCAGGCCGACGTTATCGCCCGGGTGCCACTTGGTGCCGCGCTGGCGCACAATAATGTTTCCGGCGAGGACGTTTTCCCCACCGAACTTCTTCACGCCGAGGCGCTTGCTCTCGCTGTCGCGGCCGTTGCGGGACGAGCCGCCTGCTTTCTTATGTGCCATGACTGATTACTTCTTCTTCGGAGATTTCTTGGCCGCGGCCTTAGCAGGTGCAGCATTTTTTGTCGACGGGGTTTTGGCGGTCGGCTTGTCGCTCGCCTTGGCTTTGGAGCCTTTCGCCGGAGCGTCGACGCTCTGAGCCGGTGGGTTTGCCTGCACCTCATTGTCGGGCGCCGGATTCTCGGTCGGCTTCGCATCGACCTCGGCAGGAGCGGTGTCGGCC
>DASUCP010000013.1:0-6022 GCA_036275975.1 Sphingomicrobium sp. | reverse complement strand
CTGCTTCTCCGGCCTGAACCTGCTCACGTTCCTGCTCTACGGGGCGTTCGGAGCGGCGATGCTGCTGATCCCGTACGTGTTGATCAGCAGCGGCGGCTATTCGCCCGTACAAGCCGGCCTAGCACTGCTTCCCCTGCCCGTGCTGATGACATCCCTTTCGCCCACCATGGGCGCGGTCGCCGCCCGGACGGGGCCGCGGATTCCGCTCACCGTCGGACCATTGGTAGTGGCTGGCGGCTTCATTCTTTCGCTGCTTGCGCGCGAGGATAGCCACTACTGGACCGGCCCCTTCCCGATGATCCTGGTGTCGGCCGTTGGCATGACCATCGCCGTCGCGCCATTGACCGCGTCGGTGCTTGGCTCGGTCGAGGAGCGTCACGTTGCCATGGCTTCGGGCTTCAACAGCGCCGTGGCGCGCACCGGCGGGCTGATTGCGACGGCGCTGCTCGGAGCTGTTCTCGCGCTCAAAGGCTCAGCGCTGTTCGGCGGCTTTCATGTCGCGATGGTGGTCGCTGCCATCGTCGCGGCCGCGGCGAGCGTCGTCGGCCTGACCATGCTTGGTGGAGTCAAAATGAAGAATGCCGCCTAGTTGTTGGCGGCGATGAACTTCTCCACGACCGGCGCGATCTGGTCGCGCCACTTCCGGCCGTTGAAGATCCCGTAGTGGCCGACGTCCTCGGCGAGGAAATATTTCTTCCTGGCCTTCGGGAGCTTGGTCGCGATGTCGAGCGCGGCCTTCGTCTGGCCGATGCCGGAAATGTCGTCGCGCTCGCCCTCGATGGCGAGCAGCGCAGTGTCGCGGATCGCCGCAGGATCGACGCGTCGTCCGCGATGCTCCAATTTGCCATCGGGCAGCAGGTGCCGCTGGAACACGACATCGACGGTTTGCAGGTAGAATTCGGCGGTCATGTCGCAGACCGAGCGATATTCGTCGTAGAACCTCCGCGTCGCGTCAGCGCCTTCCTCGTCGCCGACGACGAGATGCTTGAACATCTCCCAGTGGCTGATGAGGTGCGAGCCGAGGTTCATTGTCATGAAGCCGGCGAGCTGCAGGAAGCCCGGGTAAACCTTCCGACCCGAGCCGGGGTAGATCATCGGAACCGTCGCGATGACGTTATGCTCGAACCAGCCGAACGGCCGCTGCGTCGCGAGAGTGTTGACGGCCGTCGGCGCTTTTCGCGTATCGATCGGCCCACCCATCATGGTGAGGCTCTTCGGCCGCCATTTCGCCTTGTCGACATTCATCAGCGCGGTTGACGCGAGTGCCGGAACGGCGGGCTGACAGACCGCGAGCAGGTGCGGCCGCTCGCCAGTCGTCTCGCCGATATGCTCGAGGAACTCGATCAAATAGTCGATATAGTCGTCGAGGTCGAAGCTGCCGTCCGACAGCGGCACGCACTTCGCATCGCGCCAATCGGTGATGTAAACATCGAAGTACGGCAGCATCCGCGCAACCGTTCCGCGGAGGAGCGTCGCATAGTGGCCCGACATCGGCGCGACGATCAGCAGCCGCGGACCGGTCTCAACGCCGTCGCGCGCAAAATGCTTCAGCTGACCGAACGGCTTGCAGAGCAACACCTGCTCATCGACGCGAACTGTCCTTCGCCCGATCCTCACGGATTCGATCCCGAACTCGGGCTTGCCGCGCGGCGCCGCGGCGTGCGCGAAGACTTCGAGACTCGCCGCGACCGTTGGGCTCATCGCGCTGTAGCCGAGAGGATTGGAGGGGTTGTTCAGCCATCCGGCGCCGAGACCTGCAAGCTTGCTCGCACCTGCGAGAAGCGAACGCTGCACTTCATAGGCGTCGTAGAGCATTAAACCTCATTTCTACCCTCGGGTGAAAGCGATGTGGCAAGCCTGACAACAGCTTGCAAGGCGGAATTGTTGCGCCGCAGCAAGGAAGTGTGGAAAACTTGCCGCTTTCCGCGGTGCGAGTGATTATCGCCCCTTTTCAGGTTGCGAGGTCGATTGATTGACCTTGGCTGCGATGGCGAAAGTATAAACCGGCTGTTAGTGAGTCCGCATGGCCGTGAACCCGAATAGTCGTCCCAAGGGCCGCTCGATCCGCAACCTCCGAATGGTGTGGGGATTCGCGCTCAAATATCCGGGGCACATCGCGGTCGCGGCGCTCGCATTGCTCGTGGCGGCCGGGGCGACATCCGGCGTGCCGTACGCGTTCAAGCTGATCATCGACAAAGGCTTCGCCCACGGCGCGGGAAGCTCGAGCGACATCGCTCGGTGGTTCGAATATCTCTTGCTGCTCGTCGGCGTGATGGCGATCGCGACGGCGGTCCGTTTCTATTCCGTCTCGTGGATGGGCGAACGCGTCGTCGCCGACATTCGGCTGGCGGTGCATCGCAACCTGCTGCGATTGTCTCCCGGCTTCTTCGAGGAGAACCGCCCGGCCGAGATTACGTCGCGCATCACCGTCGACACGACGATCATCGAGCAGGTCGTCGGCACGACGGTGTCCGTAGCGCTGCGCAACACGATTCTCGGCATTGCCTGCATCATCATCCTTTTCGCGCTCGCGCCCAAGCTGGCGCTGTCGATCCTCGGGGGAGCAATCCTGGTAGTCGTGCCGATCGCCGTGCTCGGCCGCCGGGTCCGCGCGATCTCGGTGCGGAGCCAGGACCGCATCGCGGACGTCGGCACCGTCACCAGCGAAGTCTTGGGCGCGATGAAAATCGTCCAGGCGTTCAACCAGCAGGGTCGTGAAGCGAACCGCTTCGCCGACGCGGTTGGGCGGGTGTTCGCGACCGCCAAGCGACGAATCCTCGTGCGCGCGGTCATGACTGCCATCGTCATTTTCCTGATCTTCGGAGCGATCACGCTCGTGATCTGGCAAGGCGCGATCCAAGTCGCCGCGGGCCGCATGACCGGCGGCACCATCGCCGCGTTCGTGCTCTACGGCGGCCTTCTCGCCGGCGCCTTCGGCAATCTGTCGGAGGTCTATGGGGACCTCCTGCGCGCGGCCGGTGCATCCGAGCGTTTGTCGGAGCTGCTTCATGCCGAGCCGGACATCCGCGCGCCCGCGCAGCCTGAGGCATTGCCCGAGCCTCCGCGCGGCGAACTCGTGTTCGAGCACGTCACCTTCCATTATCCCACGCGGCGCGAGACTTCGGCGCTCAACGATTTCAGCCTGATGGTACGCCCCCACGAACGGCTTGCGGTCGTCGGGCCCTCGGGCGCGGGCAAGACGACAATCTTCCAGCTCGCCGAGCGCTTCTACGATCCGCAGAACGGACGCGTGCTGCTCGACGGAATAGACCTCAAGGAGGCGGATCCGGCGGACATTCGCGAGCGCATTTCAATGGTGCCGCAGGAAACCATCCTGTTCGCGGCGAGCGCGCGGGACAACCTGCGCTACGGAAACTGGGACGCGAGCGAAGACCAGATCTGGCAGGCGGCGCGCGACGCGAACGCCGAGCAATTCCTCCGAGCGCTTCCCGACGGCCTCGATACGTTCATGGGCGAAGGCGGCGCCCGCCTGTCAGGCGGTCAGCGCCAGCGCATCGCAATCGCCCGCGCGCTGCTCCGCGACGCGCCTCTATTGTTGCTCGACGAGGCGACGTCGGCGCTCGACGCGGAAAGCGAGCGGCTGGTGCAGGATGCGCTCGATAGGTTGATGGCGGATCGCACCACGGTCGTCATCGCGCATCGGCTCGCGACAGTCCGGGCGGCCGACCGAATCGTCGTCATGGAGGACGGCCAGATCGTCGAGGAAGGCACGCACGCCACCCTCAATGCGCGCGGCGGACTCTACGCGCGCCTTGCTCGACTTCAGTTCGAAGACCGCGCGGCTTAAGCGCTCGCGCCGCCGCCCGTGGGCGCGCCGTCGCCAGCGCCGGAGCTTCCGCCGCGGCCACGCGTCGCACGCGCACGCGTCGTCCGGCGGCGGCTTGAGGTCTTGCGCGGCGATTTGGAAGCGCTGGTCGACCGTTTGGCGGTTGAACGTTTGGCGGCGGGCTTGCGCGCAGAGGAGCTCGATTTCGCGCGCGTTGACGTCGACTTTCTTGCGGTCGATTTACGCGCCGTCGATTTCCGTGCCGTAGACTTACGCGCAGTCGACTTGCGCGCGCCACCGCGAGACGATCGTGAAGGGGAACCGGAGCTTGTGCTCGCACTCGCTTCGCCTTCCATAGACCATTTGCCGGACATGACTCGCTGCGCCGCCTCGGCAACCGCTTCGGCGATCAGCGAACCCAGCTTCGTCGCACTCGATGCGACGCTGCTCGCTGCTTGCTGCGCGGTGTCTGCGGCATCGAGTCCGGCATCGCGGATCGCCTTGCGCGCTTTCGGGCTCGCGGCGATTGCGGCGGCAGCGGCGGTCAATCCAGCGGCGAGCATTTCCTTGCTCATCGCTGCCTTTGCAATCTTGTCCATCGTGTCAGACTTGGACGAACGTGAAGAACTGGTTTTGGAAGAACCGGATCGTGAAGAACCGGACCTAGAAGAACTCGACCTAGAAGAACCGGAAGAACTTCTGCGTGCGGATTTGGCCATCGCGTATCTCCCTCGTCGCGCAAGAAAGACACTTTAGCGCAACAACGGTTCCCGAATGAAGCAGGGAAAACACGTATTGCAGACATGTTAAAGGGCACCGTCGCGTCAAAGCGACGATGCCCTTCGACATGGTCAGCGGCCGGAGATGTGGCCGTTCGTCAGCACCTAGGGCCTACGAACACCCCTTTCCGACCTCCCTGCTGAACCATGAGACATCGGATCACCTCCTTTCGCTGCGTTGAAGCCAGGAACGAAGATGAGTCTTCTCATGCGCGAACGCAAGACTTGTAATGCGGTGAATTATCGGCAAACTTCTTCGCTCCGCGCGCAACGCGCAGCCTCAGCCGAGCCTTCGACCCAAGCCCGATTTCACTGCATCAATAAACGCGCGCACGTTGGGCGAGGTTTGCCGGTTCGCTTGAAATAGCAGGCTTATCGAAACTGGCGGCGGCGCACGTTCGGCCAAAATTTCCGACAGCCGGCCAGCCGCAATATGTTCGCGCACCTGGTAAGAGAACACGCGCGCGATTCCGACATCTGCAATCGCTGCCGCAATCGCGGCTTCGACGCTGTTGGTCCGCAGGCGCGGATCCAGGCGCAGCGCCGAGCGCGGTCCGAAACGCCATTCACTGTTCGGCGCTAAAGCATCGAACGCGATCAGGTCATGATCGGCGAGCGCCGCCACCGTCTCAGGTGCTCCATGGCCGATCAGATAATCAGGACTGGCCACAAGGATGCGCCGGGTTTCTGCAACACGTACCGTCAAGAGCGAACTGTCCGTAAGCTCGCCAATGCGAACGCAAACATCGACGCCTTCCTCGGCAAGCCGCGCGAGTCGGTCGGTCAAAATGAGCTCGACGCAAAGCGCAGGATAAACTTTCAGCAATTCGGCGACGATCGGCAGCACGTGCATCCGGCCGAAGACGATCGGCGCACTGACGATGAGTCGTCCGCGAGGCTCGGTGTTTCCGCCGCGGATGACGCGTTCCGCTTCGTCGAGCCTCTCGATTGCATATCGGCATTCCTCGATGAAAGCGGCGCCCTCGGGCGTCAGGGAAACATGCCGCGTGGTCCGTCGCAGGAGAGCGACACCGAGGTCCCCTTCGAGCGCAGCCACGGCGCGGCTCATGGCCGCCGGGGATGCGCGCAGGGCACGCGCGGCAGCGCTGAAACTGCGGCGCTCCGCCACTTCGATCAACGCGCGCAAACGTTCGATCCGGTCCATGACTATTCCGCTTTACGCAATAATGAAGTGCGCTTCACGCTTATTATCTCAAGCCTTCACCCGATATAAATGAAGCGCTCCACCATGGAGCACAAAGATGACTCGACTCACTATTCCCGACCGCAGTTCGGCCGACCTGGCCGCACAGCCGCTGTTCGATGCTATCGAACGCCAGCTCGGGGCCGTCCCCAACCTCTATCGGCTCATTGGGCTTAGTCCCGCGACGCTAGAAGGCGTCCTCGCCTTCTCACAGGCGCTCGGCCAGACCTTGGATGTCCAGACGCGCGAGCG
>DASUCP010000012.1:0-4857 GCA_036275975.1 Sphingomicrobium sp. | reverse complement strand
CCTTTCCGCCGCGATCAGCCGGCAAGACGTCAACGGCCAGCCGCCGGGCGGCTGGTATCCGGAGGAGCGCGTAACGCTCGGAGAAGCGCTGCACGCTTACACGCGCGGTGCGGCCTATGCGGGATTCGCCGAGGACAGGCTAGGATCGCTCGATCCGGGCAAATGGGCGGATTTCGTCATTGTCGACCGCGATCCGACGCAAGTGAACCCCCAAGGGCTTGTACGCACGCAGGTGCTCGAGACCTGGATCGCCGGGAAGAAGGTTTGGGAGCGCGCTCCTAGCGCTTCGCGGACTGAGCGCGGGAAATAAGCATCGAGGGCGTCAGGACCTGCGGCAACTCCTCGGGCGACTTTCCGGGCGCGTACCAGACGTAATAAGGCACGCCGGCTCGGCCGTGGCTTTCGAGGAAGCGCGTGATGGTCGGGTCGCCGTTCGTCCAGTCGCCGGCGAGCACCTTCACGCCCGCTTTTTTGAACGCGTCGCGCACCTCGTCGCGGTCGATCGCGGCGGCTTCATTGACCTTGCAGCTGAGGCACCAGTCGGCGGTGAAATAGACGAAGACGGGCTTGCCCTGCTGAACGTAGCTCGCAACGCGCGGCTCGCTCCAATGCTCAGCTCCGGCGACCCGAGGCGCCGTCACCGGATGAGCCGGCACCTGCCACATCGCGAGGCCGACAACGAGGATTGAAAACACGAAGATCGCCGAGCCTTCGCGCGCCTCGCGCCGCTGCGCGAAACCGTACCAGATCAGCAGTGCCGTCAGCGCCGCCAGGGCGACGATTGCGACAACCAGCCCGCGCGGCCCCGCTTGACGGTAGAGCAGCCACACGCAGGCGATTGCAGTGGCGCCCATTGGAATGGCGAGGATCTGCTGCAGCCGTCGCATCCACAGACCGGGTTTGGGCAGCCGCGTTCGGATCGCGGGGACGAACGAAACGACTACGAACGGAATAGCGAGGCCGAGCCCGAGCGCGGCGAACACCAGGACGGAACCGGCGGGCGGCAGCAGCAACGCTGTGCCGAGGGCAACCCCAAGGAATGGTCCGGCGCACGGAGTGGCGACGAAGGCGGCGAGCGCACCACTCGCGAAGCCGCCAACTGGGCGCGCCCCGCCTCCCAGCACGGGCAGCTCGAACAGGCCAATGAGGTTGGCGGTGATGGCCACTGCGAGCAGCAGCAGCAGGATGATGGTTCGGGGATCCTGGAGCTGGAACGCCCAGCCCGCTTCGCTTCCCGCCGCTCGGATCGCGAGGAGAATGCCGCCGAGTGTGCCGCAGCCGACGACAGCGCCCGCCGCATAGGCGAGGGCATCCCCGCGGGCCTCGTTCGCTTCGCCTCCCGCGCGAGCCATGTGCAGTGCCTTCAGCGCCAGGATCGGGAACACGCACGGCATGAGGTTGAGAATGATTCCGCCGACGATCGCTCCAAGCACGGCCCAAAGCACCGCGGACCAGCCAAGGCCGTTGAGCGGGGAGCCATGCGGCACGGGACCAGGAACAGCCTGGAATTCAAGGCCGCGGTTCTGGCCGATTGCAATCACACCATGGAAGCGCGACGGCGTTGGCCCGTGCGGCTGCAGCTCGGCGATCAGCCAGTCGCCGGAGCGCTCGAACTTCTGCTTGGCTTCATAGTCCACGACCTTGTCGTCGATCGGGTAGACATAAGGATCGCGCACTGCGACGCTGGCGGGGAGCGGAATGGCGACGCGCAACTTGCCTCCTTCCACGGCATAGTGCCCCATCGTCGCAAGCGGCTGCGGGAGCGCCTTCCGCCACGCGTCGAACTGAGCGCGATTAGGCGTTCCTGTGCCAACGGGCAGATCGAGCGCCAGCTCGCCATGCTCGGGCACACAGATCTTGTCCGTGCAGGCCAGCCAATGCGCCCCGGCGCGCACGGGTATCGTGCCACTCGCATTCGCCGGCACTTTCAGTCGTACAAGCACGGCGTAATCGCGCTCGTAGACGTAGTTCATGAGGTCGGCGACGGTGAGGCGCGAAGGCACCGGATAGCGTAGCGGACCGGCAGCAAATCCGGTGGGAAGCTGCCATTTGATGTCCATCGGCAGGCCGGCGTCGCCCGGGTTCAGCCAATAGCCGTGCCAGCCAGGCGCGGGGTGCATGTGAATCGCGAGCTCGATCTCGCCGCCTGGCGGGGCGGGCCCTTCGGCGACCAGCTCAGGTTCGATACCCCGCGACTGCGCAACCGCCGGGACCAGAATGAGCGCGAAGAGGATCAGCAGTCGGCGCAGCATGGGCGTTCCGCTAGCGGTTGTACCGTTCGGCGTCGAGCTAGCGGCTGAACCGTTCGGCGCTGAGCTTGCCGCGTTGTGGCGCCTTGGCTACACTGATAATTGCAGGGCGCCCTCGGGAGAGGAGGAATTGCCGTGCGCATCCACTTCGCCGCCTTCATTGCCTGCACCGTTGCAGCGTTGCCAGCTAATCTGTCCGCCGATGCTCCTTCCGGAGGCACCAGCACGCCGCCGAGCATGAGCAGCGGTGAGTTCGACGCTGCAGCCGAATATCGGCACGGCATCGATCTTCTGAAAGAAAAGAACTTCGCGGACGCCAGGAAATCTTTCGCAAAGGTCCTCGGCGCTGCGCCGACGGACGCAAGCGCCAACTTCCTCGCCGGCCTCGCCGATGCCGGGCTCAACGACCTCAAGTCGGCGGTCAAACACTATGAGCGGGCAGTCCGGTCGAACGAAAAGCTAATCCCAGCGCAGCAGGAGCTCGGCGTCGCCTACGTGAAGACCGGCGACACGGCGAAGGCCCAGGCGACACTCGCCAAGCTCCAGAAGATGAACGACGAGTGCAGGGGCACGTGCAAGGACGCGGCCGATCTCAAGGCCGCCATCGACGCCGTGCAGGCCGCAATCGGACAGCCGGCGCACGCGGAGCTGACAACCGATCCGCCGCTGCTGTTCGCGAGCGCAAGAGCCGGCGACGCCGCCTATGTCCAGGCGGTCAGCCTGATCAACGAGCACCGATACCAAGACGCGATCGCGGCGCTGCAGCGCGCGAAGGTTAGCTTCGGAGCGCATCCAGACATCCTGACCTATCTCGGCTACGCCAACCGCAAGCTCGGCCGCTACGACGTCGCAGTGAGCTATTACCGGCAGGCACTCGCCGTTGCTCCGAACCACAAGGGCGCAACCGAATATTATGGTGAGCTGATGGTCGAGCGCGGCGACATGGCCGGAGCCAAGCACATGCTCGCGAAGCTCGACGCGATCTGCACCTTCGGGTGCGCGGAAGCTGAAGATTTAAGGCGATGGATCGCGCACAAGGGCGAACCCGCCTCCTGATCGCTTCGCTGGCGCTGCTGCTGGTCGGCAGCGCCGAGGCGGACCAGGTTCCTATTCGCGACGCGCGCTGGCTGCAGACGCGCGACCTCGCCGCCGACCTGACGCATCAGCCGGAAGAGTGCCTTTCGCTGCCGTCAGACCCCGGGAAGCGGCAGTCGGTAGAAATCGGCCGCATTGCGTTTCGCGCGCCGCTGCTGCTCGGCGGCCAGGCAGCGCGTGCGGGCATGAGCTGCTCGACCTGCCATAGAAACGGCCGCACCAACCCCGATTTCCATTTCCCCGGCTTGTCCGGCGCTCCGGGAACCGCCGACGTGACCTCCTCGATCATGAGCGAGCATCGGGGCGACGACATCTTCAATCCAAAGCCCATCCCGGACCTCGGCGGGGATCCGGCGAAGCTGAAGCAGAAGGGCACCCCTAAGCTCAGGACCTTCATCCATGGCCTGATCACGCAGGAGTTCGACGGGCATGAGCCGCCGGCAAGGGTGCTGGATGGCCTCGTTGATTACGTGAACAGCATTTCACCGGCCGCGTGCAAAGGCATTGCCAGCACTCCTGTCGCTCTCGATTCTATGCTCAGGGATGTCGACACGGCCGTGAGCCTTGCTGAGGATAGTCTGGCGACGGGCGACGTGCCGACAGCCTTGGTCATGCTGCGCGCGGCGCGGTCGACGCTCGGATCCATCGACGAGCGGTTCCGGGTGCCCGGCGACCAGTCCAGCCGTGACGTTCTTCTACAAGCCGATGCGGAGCTGCGTGCCATCGAGACTGCTGATGCGCCGACACCGTCGATGTTTGAAGCGTGGCGCAAAGATTGGCCAGCAAGAGAACGCCAGCTCCGCTCGGCGGAGCCGCGTTCCCTTTATTCGGAAACAGTTCTTCGCCGCTTCCTGTCGCGCTAGTCGAGGTTCGGCCGGAGCCAGCGCTCCGCCTGTTCGACTGAAACGCCGCGGCGCGTTGCATAATCTTCCAACTGGTCGCGGCCGATCTTCGCGACTCCGAAATACTGGCTGTCGCGGTGACCGAAGTAGAAGCCCGACACCGCCGAAGTCGGCAGCATCGCGAAGTTCTCGGTAAGGGTCACCTGGCCGGGATTGCCGCCGAGCATGTCGAACAAGATCGGCTTCAAACTATGATCAGGGCAGGCGGGATATCCGGGAGCCGGGCGAATGCCCTGATACTTCTCGCGGATCAGTTGCTCGTTTGAGAGATGCTCCTCCGCATACCCCCACAGACGCTGTCGGACTTCCGCATGGAGGACCTCGGCGAAGCTTTCGGCAAGGCGGTCGGCAAGCGCTTTCAGGAGGATGTCGTCGTAATCGTTCACCGTCTGCTTGAACCGCTCGAGGTGCGGTTCGAGGCCGTGGATGCCCACGGCGAACCCACCGATCCAATCTTCGCCATTCGGATTGATGAAGTCGGCGAGGCACATGTTGGGACGCCCTTCGCGCTTCTTCACCTGCTGGCGAAGGAAGGGCAGCCGCGTCCAATCGTTGCCGGCCAGCACGAGCACGTCGTCGCCCTCGCGCTTGCAGCGCCACAGGCCAACCGT
>DASUCP010000011.1:0-4843 GCA_036275975.1 Sphingomicrobium sp. | reverse complement strand
TCGTCGAGACCGCCGACCGCATGCAGATCTACAAGTATGTCGTGCACATGGTCGCGCACGCCTACGGCAAGACCGCGACCTTCATGCCGAAGCCGATCGCGAAGGATAACGGCAGCGGCATGCACACCCACATGTCGATCTGGAAGAGCGGCAAACCCTTGTTCGCCGGCAACGGCTATGCGGGCCTTAGTGAAACCGCGCTCTATTTCATCGGCGGCGTGATTAAGCACGCCCGCGCGCTGAACGCCTTCACCAACCCGACCACCAACAGCTACAAGCGGCTAGTGCCGGGCTTTGAAGCGCCGGTACTGCTCGCTTATTCGAGCCGCAACCGTTCGGCGTCGTGCCGCATCCCGTACGGGGCAGGCGAGAAGGCGAAGCGCGTCGAGTTCCGATTCCCGGACGCCATGGCGAACCCATACCTCGCTTATTCGGCGATCATGATGGCGGGCCTCGACGGCATCCAGAACCGCATCCACCCGGGCGATCCGATGGACAAGAACCTCTACGACTTGCCGCCTCAGGAGCTGGTCAACGTTCCGACCGTCTGCGGCTCGCTGCGAGAGGCGCTCGTTAGCCTGCAAAACGACCGCGCATTCCTGACCCGGGGCGACGTTTTCAGCGACGATCAAATCGACAGCTACATCGATCTGAAGTGGGAGGAAGTGATGCGCTGGGAGACCACTCCGAGCCCGGTAGAATTCGACATGTATTATTCCGCTTAGATTTTTGTTAATTTTGCGGTAACATGATCCTTTCGGGACGCCGGTGGAGGGGACCCTCCCACCTTCCCATTCCCTCCATCGGCATCACCGGCGCAATCTCATTTGGATGCACGATTCCGTAACCATGCCGCGCGCATAACTCCGCGGTGCCGGGTAACGGAGTATGGTAATGAACATCAGGAAGAAGATTTTCGGCGGCGAAGGTGCCGTCGAAGAACCGATCCTGAAACCGAAGAAGCCGAAGGGGGCGAGACGCGACGCACTCGACAGCGTCGTCGTGCCCCGCGAGGAATCACGCAAGACGAACACCCGCGGCGGCGACCGCCATCGCTTGTTCGGCGAAACAATGCGCATCGACCATGACGGCCGTTCCTACGACGTCGAGCTGATCAACGTTTCCGGCGGGGGAGCGATGATCAGCGGCGGCTTCGCTCCGAAGCTGTGGGACTCGATCACGCTTCATCTCGGCGAGAACGGTACGATCGAATGCGCCGTCCGCTGGATCCGCGCGGAGCGTGTCGGCCTTGAGTTCGCCCACGAAACTCGCATCGACTGCGCGGCAGACAAGCAGGCTGCTGTTCTTCGAGAGGTCATTCAGCGCAGCTTCCCGGAAGTGGAATTCGAACTTTCCGAAGAGACACTGCCTGATCATGATGGTCCCGACGGCCGCGCCGCCCGCCGTCATCCGCTGGTATGGTCCGGCCTGCTCCACCACGACTATCAGTCGACACCGGTGCGCATCAGGAACATCTCCGAATCTGGGGCGATGATCGAATGCGCCGCCCCCCTACGGGTCGGGTCCGAGCCGCTGCTCGAGCTCAGCGACGCCCTTGCTGTCTCCGCGACAGTGGCGTGGGTCGTCGGCGACCAGGTCGGACTGCAGTTCCACAATCCCTTCGACCTACATGACCTGGCCCGTTCACGGCCTGAGGTCGCTGGCTCCGACTGGGTGCCGCCCTCTTATCTGGACACCGGCGTTTCGAGCGATTCGCCGTGGAGCCGAATGTCGCTCGGCGAGCTTCGCCAGCAGCTCGAAGGGTTCATGAAGCACTAGGCGCGGGTGCGCACATAGATCACCCCGGCTGAATCGCTCGCGATCTGGCGCCATTGCTTCGAGCCATCCAGCACCCTGATCAAGGCCTTGTAATCGTGGGGCAGGATTGCCCAGCGGATATTCCACCGATCGACGGCCCTCGAAAAGGCTGCCGCATCGCCTTTCGACAGACGGGCGTAATCGAGCATCATCGCGTCGCCATACACGTCACCGCGCCCATCGATGTACGGCCGGATGCCGGACAGGATCAGCGGCCCCCCCATGGAAAAGCCGTTGAGCACCGGCTGCGAGCGAAGCTGCGATGGCACTGCCGCAATCAATTTCCAGGGGTTGGATTCATTCTCGGGTGGACTCAGCGGCAAGACTGCCCGCGCCACGATCAACACCACGGCCAGTGAAGAGGCGAAGAGTCGGTCCGTCCGAACGTCCGCTCCACGTCTCTCGGCTCGCCTGCCGAAGCCTCCGGGCAGCACCATCGCGGCGACGATCGCGAGCATTGCCTGTTGCCGAACCTGCCAGAGGGCAAATGCGAGCAGCACAGCAAGGAGAACCCACCGCACCGGATGCAGCCGCGGCCGCTTCCACGCGATCAAGGCCAGCGTCAGCGCGAGGACGGCGAAGAACCATGGCGTGACCGCGGGGCTCGACGGCTTCCACTCGTCGATCAGCGTGAGGGTCTTCAGGCCGGCGATCCGGAACGGGTGAAGCACGCCGTCAATGCCGATCGCGTTGATAAAGACCGCGACCGTGCAGGCGGCACCGAAGATCAGCCACTGCCGGAGCGCACGCATGCGATCTTCAGACGCGATGAGCGCTTCCAGACCGAAGGCACCGGCGATGGCGAGGCCGAACACCCAGCTGCCGTGAAGGTTGCCCCAGAGTGTCATGAGCAAGGCCGATAACAGTGGCGGTGCCCGCCCCTGCTCTCGGGCGCGGAGCATCAGCCACGTCCACACCGCAAGCAGCGGCCAGACGAGGAGATGCGGGCGAGCGAGCATCATCGGGATGCACACGGCGTCGACAGCGACCAACGTGCAGATGGCGAACCACGGCCTCACGAACCTGGCCGCGTTGCAGAAGACGATCGCATGAAGGGCGATCAGCGCGGCCGTCACCACCGCCGCAACGCCGGCATATCCGTCGAAACGGTAAGCAACAGCGTAGATCACCTCCGAAAGCCATTCTATCGGCACCCATGGAGTTCCGAGGCGAGTGAAGGAGAATGGATCGGCGTGCGGAATAGCGCGGTGATTGAGAATCCACTGGCCAGTCGCGATGTGCCAGCTGACGTCGCCGTCGTTGAAGATGGTCGTCGAGCTTCCCAGCACCGCCGGGATCAGGACCGCGCCGACGAGCAGCGGAATGAGGAGCCGGCGCTCGAAGTCCGACCGCTTGGCCGTGTCAGGCACGGCCTGTGGCGCGCGCCCGCTCGGCCGCGCCGCTGCCGTAAATGAAGTAAAGCACGAGCCCGATCACCTGCGCGGTCAGGAAGAAGATCTGCGTTCGGTTCGGCAGGCTGATAAACAGGTAGAGGCAGCCGAGGATCCCGATCGTCCCGACGATAGGGGCCGCAGGCGTGCGGAACTTGCGCTCGCGGTTGGGCTCGCGCTTCCGCAGCACCAGCATCGCCGCACAGACCGCGACGAACGCAGCGAGGGTTCCGGCGTTCGCCAGAGCGGCGATCGACGCGAGCGGGATGAGGCCCGCGAAGACGGAGGTCACGATCGCGGTGAAAATGGTGATCCTGACCGGCGTCCCGCGCCGCGAGACGCGTGCGAGCACGGGAGGGAGCAGTCCGTCACGAGCGACCACGAAGAAGATCCGACTCTGGCCGTAGAAGAAAGCGAGGATGACCGTCGGGAGCGCGATCACGGCCGCGGCGCCGAGCACGCGCGCGGCCCACGGCTTGCCGATGTCGCGAAGGATGAGCGCGAGCGGCTCGGGGCTGTTGGCGAAGCCCGTGTACGCGACCGCCCCGATCGCCGCCGCGGCGACCGCCATGTAGATCGCGACGCAGACGAGCATCGAGCCGACGATCCCGATGGCAAGATCGCGGCCCGGGTTCTTCGCTTCCTCCGCCGCGGTCGCGATCGCGTCGAAGCCGTAGAAGGCGAAGAAGATGATCGCCGCGGCGGCCATCACACCCACTTCGGATCCCGACGAACCGTTGCGCGGAAAGCCGTACGGCATGAACGGGTGGAAGTGCTCGGAATTGAAGACCGGAAGTGCGACGGCGATGAACAGGGCCAGCGCCGCCATCTTGATCACCACCAGGATCGCATTGAGCGTGGCGCTCTCGCGCGTTCCCGCGATCAGCAGCCCGGCGACCACCCAGATGATGAAGATCGCCGGCAGGTTGATGACTCCGCCAAGCTCCGGACCCTGGATCAGGGCGTCGGGCAAGCCGAGCCCAACCGATTTTAAGAACCCTGCGGCATAGCCCGACCAACCAACCGCGACGGCGCTGACCACCAACGTATATTCTAGGATCAGCGCAACGCCGATCATCCAGGCGATTAGCTCGCCGAAGACCACGTAGGAGTAAGTGTACGCAGATCCCGAGGCCGGGATCATCGTTGCCACTTCGGCATAAGCTAGCGCGGCGCAAGCACAGATCGCTCCGGCGATTGCAAAGGAGAGAATGACCGCCGGTCCGGCCTTGCCGGCGCCAACGCCGATGAGAGTCAGGATTCCCGTGCCGACGATCGCACCGACGCCCAACGCGACGAGGTGCGGCCAGCCTAGCGACTGCCGAAGCCGGTGCTCTTCCGGCATTTCCTCACGCGAGACGACCGTCTTGCGCCGGTTCCAGTTCTTCATGTCGGAAACCTCTCCCCTTCGTTATTGCGAGCGTAGCGTGGCAATCCGGCCGCCGCCACTGGATTGCGGCTCACTTCCGGTGACCGAAGTTGCCAAAGTTGTCAGTGCAACGCGCGCACGCACGCGGGCGAACGGCGCGAAACGCAGCAATTGCAGCGAGCCTACGCGTGCGCGCGAACCACTGCGCTGCCGGATTGTCGGCGGAAGGGAAAGGAAGCGAGTGTGCAACGGCTGCATGCCGGCG
>DASUCP010000010.1:0-10288 GCA_036275975.1 Sphingomicrobium sp. | reverse complement strand
TCGAGGATCTGCTGCTTGGTCAGCGTGTCCTCGAGGCGGAAGGCAAGGATCGCCTCGCGCGCCTTCCGCCCGACGTTGTAGCTCGAATCCTTCAGCAGATATTTTGCGACCTGCTGCGTAATCGTCGATCCGCCCTTGGCGCGGCCGCTATGGGTGATGCTCTTCACCGCGAAGTCGGCGACGGCGCCGATCAGCCCGGTGAAGTCGATGCCGTGGTGGTGGAAGAAGTCCTTGTCCTCGGCCGAGATGAAGGCGTGGACCACCAGCGGCGGATATTCGTCGTAGGAAAGCTCGACGCGCCGCTCGCGCGCGAAGGTCTGGATCGGCTGACCGTCAAAACCACGAACGTTGGTCGGCAGCGGAGGCTGGTAGGCGAGCAGGGTCTGGGATGACGGCAAGCCGCTCGCGAAATAGATCCACATCCCCGCGAACAGCGCGAACAGGCCGGCCAGTGCCCAGGTAACGCGACGGACCCATTTGCGCTCCCACCATGGATCAATCCATTCGTGGACCCTGTCGTTGAAGGCCACGAGGTCGGGGAGGTTGTCCCACTGAGGGGCGGTCAGTCGCTCGAACTTCATTCGCGTGAGGCTCTAGCCTGTTCGAACGGGCGCGGGAAGTTACGTTGTGGGTCTATCGCGCCGCGCGCGATGCCACTTCCGCCTCGATCGCTTGCGCCAGCGCCAAGGCCATTTTCGACCTTTGCTCTTGCGAGCGCAGCAGCGCCTCGTCGTCGATGTTGCTGAGGTACCCCGATTCGAACAGGACGGCGGGCGCACCGGCTCGGCGAAGCACGTGGAAGGCTGCGAAGCGGTGCGGATTGGGCCTCAGCTCAAACCGTCCCGCGGACTTGTTGACCAACTTCGCGGCGAGATCCGCGGAGGCGCTCATCTGCGAACGCATGGCGAGGTCGGACAGGATTCCGTCGACGGAGCCGCTGCCTTCGTCACCATCCGTTCCCTCGTTCTCGGCAGCGGCGAGCCGTGCAGCTTCCGCGTCCGAAGCCACGTCGGACAGCGAATAGACGGTCGCTCCCCGGGCCAGCGGGTTGGGAGCGCTGTCCATGTGCAGCGAGACGAACATGGCGGCGTCGAGGCGGCGCGCGACCGCCGCCCGTTCGTCGAGAGTCAGGTAGCGATCGTCCTCCCGGGTCATGGCCACGCGAACTCGGCCGCGCTTCACCAGAAGGTCGCGAAGATCGTCCGCCAGGGCCAACGTCAGATCCTTTTCACGGGCTTGGCCCGAGACGCTGGTCGCACCGGGATCGCGGCCGCCGTGGCCCGGATCGATGACGACGATGGGACGGCCGCGCGCTTCGGGAGCACCATAGACTCGGTCGCTGGCCGGCGGTGGAAGGTTGACGGTAAGACTTGCCTGCGCCGCCCCGCTTCGCGGAGCCAGAACGAGCGCGAGCCCGACCACGGCCACCGCCGCGACCGCGCCTCCGATCACCCTTTTGTCGAGCCTTCCCGTCACCCGGCCCTGCCAACCCCTTGAACCGCAACGCTATGTATCACGCGACCATGGTTAATAGGAACTTTAGACATCGGCCGCTATCGACCTCGCCCGTGCGGACAAAAAGCCCCGTTCGGCACTGTTGCCGCGCCGACTCCGGGATGCTAACCGCTCAGACGATCTTCGGCACCCGCCGAAGAACTTGCGCCGCGGCCGATTGTAATGGACGCGGCCTCACGAGGTTGAAGCTCGAATGATGCCGCAGAACGCTTCCCGCCCGCTCTTCACTGAAGCGGCGAACGCGTCTCTCGCGCCAAATCGCGAAATGGCCGTTCGAGCAGCAGCGCTTTTCCTGAATCCCGCCGTCGCCGAAGGCACGGCCCCAATTATCGCGCGCCGCAGCATCCGAAAGCTGAGCCGGCGCGCCCGGAGAAAATTCAATGTCCATGCGCATGCTGATCGATGCGCGCCACCCGGAAGAGACCCGGGTCGCGGTCGTCAAAGGGAACCGGATCGAGGAGTTTGACTTCGAATCCGCTGAGCACAAGCAGCTCAAAGGCAATATCTATCTCGCCAAGGTCACCAGGGTAGAACCGTCGCTCCAGGCGGCGTTCGTCGACTACGGGGGCAACCGTCACGGATTTCTCGCCTTCAGCGAAATTCACCCGGATTATTATCAGATCCCGAAGGCCGACCGCGAAGCCTTGCTCCGCGAGGAAGCCGAGCACGCTGCCGAGGAAGAGCGGCTGCGCGCCGCCGAGCTCGACGAGATCGAAGCGCATGAGGCGGAGCAGGAGAGCGTTGCCGAGGACCTCGCAGAAGCGACTGCAACCGCGACTGCCACCGGAACCGCAACGGAAGCCGGTACCGGTTCCAACCGCTCGCCGGTCGACGAGTCCGCCGCGGACGAGCTCCGCAAGAAACGCCAGGCGCTTCGCCGCCGCTACAAGATCCAGGATGTCATCCAGCGCCGGCAGGTGCTGCTCGTCCAGGTCGTCAAGGAAGAGCGCGGGAACAAAGGCGCGGCGCTGACGACCTATCTCAGCCTCGCTGGCCGCTATTGCGTGTTGATGCCGAACACCAGCCACGGCGGCGGCATCTCCCGCAAGATCTCCAACGGGGCCGACCGCAAGCGCCTCAAGTCGATCATGTCGGACCTGAAGCTGCCCCAGACTATGGGGCTGATCGTCCGCACTGCGGGGCTCTCGCGCACCAAGACCGAGATCAAGCGCGACTTCGATTATCTCGCCCGCCTGTGGGACGAGATCCGCGAGCACACGTTGAAGAGCACCGCGCCGGCCCTAATCTACCGCGACAGCGACCTCATCAAGCGCGCGATCCGCGACCTCTACCATCGCGAAATCGAAGAAGTGATCGTCGAGGGCGAGGAAGGCTATAAGGCGGCGCGCGGGTTCATGAAGCTGCTGATGCCGAGCCATGTCCGGCGCGTGAAGCTTCACACGGAGACCACCCCGCTATTCCAGCGCTACGGCGTCGAGGACCAGCTATCGGCCATGTACCAGCCGATCGTGCAGCTGAAGTCGGGCGGCTATCTGGTCATCAACCCGACCGAGGCGCTCGTTTCAATCGATATCAACTCGGGCCGGTCGACGCGCGAACACAATATCGAGCAGACCGCCTACACCACCAATATCGAGGCAGCCGGAGAGATCGCTCGGCAGCTGAGGCTCCGCGACATGGCGGGCCTTATCGTCATCGACTTCATCGACATGGAGCAGTCGAGCCATGTGCGGAAGGTCGAAAAGGCGATGAAGGAAGCGCTGAAGAACGACCGCGCCCGAATCCAGGTCGGCCGGATTTCCAGCTTCGGCCTGATGGAGATGAGCCGCCAGCGGCTCCGCACCGGCGTGCTCGAGGCGTCGACCAAGGCGTGCCCACACTGCGAGGGCACAGGCCTGATGCGCACCGCGGCGTCTGCGGGCTTGTCGGCGCTACGCATGATCGAAGACGAGGCTACACGCGGTCGAGGCGAGCGGATTTGCCTACGCGCCGGTCGGGAAGCTGCTGTCTATGTCCTCAACAAGAAGCGGGCGGAGCTCGCCGACATCGAGCAGCGCTATGGCGTGTCGATCGAGATCGTAATCGACGAGAGCTTCGAGGGCGCCCGCATGAGCGTCGAAAGCTCAGGGCCGAGGCCGATCGCCGCCCCGCGGCCCGAGGTCGCGCCGATCGAGGAAGAAGAGACCGAAGATACGGTCGAGATCTCGCTCGAGGAAGAAGAGGACGAAGACGAGGAGGCTCGAGAGACTGCCTCCGAAGGCGAGCGCCAGGGTCGCCGCCGCCGCCGCCGCCGCCGCGGCGGGCGCGGCCGCGGACGTCGCGAGGGCGCCGAAGGCGAGTTCGCGGCGCAGCAGGACGAGCAGCCCCCAGCCGTTGCTGAAGAGCAGGAGGCGCCAGCACAGGCTGAAGGCGGCCCCGAAGGTCAGGGTAGCAAGCGCCGCCGACGCCGCCGCGGCAAGAAGGGTGCCGAAGCTGGTGCTCCGAAGATGGCCGTCGAGCCCGAGAGTTCGTACATGGTCGAGGGGCGGATCGACGAGGAACCGCCGATCGCCGAAACCGAAGCTGTCGAAGAGGCGAAGCCCAAGCGACGGCGTGGTAAGAAAACTGTCGCTGAGGCGGAGATCGCCGTGCTTGAACCCGCGCCGGCCGAAGCTCCTCCGACCGAGACCGCCGAACAGGCTGTTGAGCCCGCAAAGCCTACGCGCAAGCGTCGCTCCAAAGCCAAGGAGCAGGCCGAGGCCGTGGAAGGCCCGTCGGAAGTCGCCTCCGTCCCCGCCGCAAACAACGACACGGCGGAGGAATCGACTAACGAGCCGCGGCGCAGCGGATGGTGGCAGCGGACCTTCGGTTAACTTCTCGCCCGGTTACCTGGAGAAGCTCGCTTTTCATCCCGCGTTCACCGGCAAAAGTGGTAAGCGGCCGGGGATGAACTCGCCGATCTCCCGTTTCGCGCGAATGCTCATGCTCGCCCTGCTGCTGGCGATGGCGGCATGGCAGCCGGCGGCGGCGCAGCAGGACAGCGGGCCGTCGATCCTTCGTGACAGCGAGACGGAGCTGCTGTTCAAGGATATCTCGCGTCCGCTGATCGAGGCGGCGGGGCTCGATCCGAACAGCGTTCAAGTCGTCCTGCTTGGCGATCCCGAGATCAACGCCTTCGTCGCGACCGGCCAGACGGTTTACGTGCAGTCGGGCCTTATCCAGGCGACCGACAATGTGAACGAGCTCCAGGGCGTCATAGCGCACGAGCTGGGTCACGTAGCGGCAGGCGATTCCATCCGATCGCAAGAGGGCGCGAAGGAAGCGACCGGGATTTCGCTGGCCACGCTTGTGCTCGGCGCGATCGCCATTGCCGCGGGCGCGGGCGATGCCGCGATGGGCCTGTTGATGGCCGGGCAGCAGGCGGCGATGGGCACGTTCATGGCCTTCACGCGGGGCCAGGAGGCGACCGCCGACGCTTCGGCGGTCAAGTTCCTCCACAAGGCCGGGATCAGCGGCAAGGGCATGCTCGATTTCTTCGCCAAGCTGCAAAACGAGGAATATCGCCTCGCGATCTACGCGAAGGACAGTTACGGCCGGGACCACCCGCTCAACTCGGAGCGCATTCAGGCCCTGTCACAGGCGTTCCACAGCGATCCCGCATGGAACAAGCCGGTCGACCCGGAGCTCGAGGCGCGCTTCCAGCGCGTCAAGGCCAAGCTCTGGGGCTTCATCGATCCCAAGCAGGCGGTGATCAAATACCCGGAGAGTGACCAGAGCGTGCCGGCCCATTATGCGCGTGCCTATGCCTATCACGTCGGCGGATATCCGGACAAAGCACTGTCCGAAGCCGACGCACTCCTGGCGACCAATCCCCACGATCCTTTTTTCCTGGAGCTGAAGGGCCAGATCCTGCTCGAGAGCGGTAAGCCGAAGGACGCAATCGCGCCGCTCCGGGAAGCGGCCCAGCGGTCCGGCGACATGCCGCTGATTGCGGCGATGCTCGGGCATGCGCTGGTCGAGACCGAAGATCCGAAGAATTTCGCCGAGGCGAAAAACATCCTGAAAGTGGCGGTGAACCGCGACAACCAGAACCCGTTCGCCTGGTACCAGCTCGGCATCATCTACGACCGCGAAGGCGACCAAGGCCGCGCCGCGCTCGCGACCGCCGAGCGCAGCAATCTGGAGGACAATCCCAAGCTGGCGCTCGCGAGCGCGCAGATGGCGATGAAGGGAATCCCGCCCAATACGCCGGACTATCTCCGCGCGCAGGATATCGCCATGGTGTCGCGCGCCGAGCTGGCCAAGAAGGACAAACGGTACCAGGACAAACAGGACCAATGACCGACAGCACCTCGCCCCGCGCGCCGGGGTTTTTTGGAGCCGCGGTCGCAGGGGGGATTATCGGCTCCGTGCTGACCGCTGCGGCGCTGTTCTTCGCTCTTCCCAATGTGCTTAGCAGCCGCATCGTCCGGCAAGGACTCATTGCGGATCCGAAGATCCTGCCCGACGCGGTCGATGCCCTTCGCGACGCTCAATATGTGCCGGTGCTCTCGGCGAACCGCGCAGCGCTGGAGACGCCGTTCGGAAGCTCGTGGAAGGGGGCTTCCAAACCGGAAGTCACCCTGGTCGAGTTCTTCGACTACGCCTGCCCCTATTGCAAGGCGAGCAACCCCAGCGTCGACCGGCTGCTCCAGGAGGACAAGGGCCTTCGCGTCGTTTACCGCGAGCTTCCGATCCTCGGTCCCGACAGCGTGACCGCCGCGCGGCTGTCGCTCGAAGCCTCAAAGCTGGGCCGCTTCGCCAGGTTCCATGACACCTTGTGGGCAACCGGGCGGCCTGCGCCCGATACGAACGCCACTGCCGCTCGCGCCGCGGGCATTGGTCCCGAGCCGCAGGCCGACGCAGATGTCGAAGCCGAACTGAAGAAGAACTTCCAGCTCGCCGGCCAGTTGGGTGCGACCGGGACTCCACTGTTTGTGATCGGCGACCGGGTGATGAACGGCGCCGTCGGTTACGACACGCTCAAGCAGGCCATCGCGACGGCAAGAGAGAAGTCGAGCAGCTGATCGGGCGGTTAAGCCGCGCGCTCGCCCTGCCAATCGCCAGAATCGGAATTTTCCTCGTGCACATGTGAAGCGTACGAGGCGAATCTGGGGTTTGCGATGGCGAGGCTGGGTTCCGGGTAGGCCCACGCGGCAATGACTTTTGCCAGTTTCCAGGTGCCGAACATCATCACGATACCGACCGGACCGTCGATGATGTAGTGCCAGCCGAAGAAGACCGTTGCTGTCCACACCATCATGACGAGAGCGACAAAGGCCCATCCCACCCAGCGGTTGATCCTGAAGCCGACGAGCGCAAACAGACTCGCCATCGCCACATGCACCGACGGCATCGCCGAAATCCCGCCACCGGAAGCCAGGGCGCGTGCCCTGTAGATTTCAACCAAGCCGGGCTGGAACTGGAGTACGGCGATCGGATGCCCCTCCGCAGCCGCCTGCTTCCCGATCGCCGCCAGACGCTGGAGCAGGTCCGCATAGTCGGGATCGTTCCCGATGAACGTATTGAAGTAACAGGGCCCAGCCGACGCGAAATACCAGGCGGCAATGGTACCGATGAGTATCCAGCACAGGGTCCACGCGGTGAGAATCTGGAACCGCAGCCGCGTGTCGGCAAACAATACCGTCGAGACGGCTGGGAGTCCGAACATGAACGGAAGCCAGAATCTGTAGCTCAAGTCCAGCACCCGCGCTCCGGTGGGATTGCCGAATACACTATGGGTGAGCGTCCACGGCGAAGTGCCGAACAGCAACCGGCCCAAATGCGCAAATGATCGATCCCAAAGGAATGCCCGTGTGGGCAGGACGAGTTCCTTGAATGTGAGGAAGAACGGAAAGATCAGCGACGTGAGGCAGCACGCCACCGCGAGCCAGAACAGCCTCCGTCCGGCATCCTGCCTAAACCCGGGCGATACGAGACACGCCGCCGCGTATCCGCAGCCGACCAGCAGGCAGCTGTAAAATGACAGTCCGGAATAGTCAGTGAGAAGCTTGGCGAGCCCTTCTTTCGGCGGCTCGCCGATGAATTCCATCACGAGTCCGTAGGCGATGACCAGTCCAATTAGTGCGGAGCCGTTTCGCACGTCTTCGGTCGTCACGGTCCGCAATTGTGCGCCGCGACTCTCGATCGAGCGGTCCCGTGACGTTGTGACGATCATCGGGCGCAGCATGTAACCAAGCTTGGTTAACGCAATTCAAAGATGGCCAAATCTTCATGAACAGCCGTTCGTCGGCCTGATCCGCCGCGCCTGTCGATCTGTTCGTTGACTCTTCGCCGCGCGCCCGGCCACTTTGATTGCGTGAGGGGAGGCTCTGCATGCGTAAAATGTTGGTTGGTGCATTGATGGCGGCGGCTCTGGGGACGGGCTCGGCGATCGCGCAGACGGCGACCGACGATCCGTACATCTGGCTGGAGGATGTGTCTTCGCCCAAGGCGATGGCCTGGGTCGAGGCACACAACGCCAAGAGCACGGCGGTGCTGGAGGCCGATCCCCGCTACCAGGAATATTACAACGAGGCGCTGACGCTCGCCCAGGCGCAAGACCGGATCCCCTACGGCACGTTCACGGCCGGCCAAATCTACAATTTCTGGCAGGACGCCGAGCACACCCGCGGCATTCTCCGCCGCACCACCCGCGCCTCCTACAAATCCGGCCAGCCCAAGTGGACGACCGTGCTCGACCTCGACGCGCTCGCCAAGGCCGAGAACGCCAACTGGGTGTTCAAGGGCATGACGTGCGCGCGTCCGGCCGAGCGGCGATGCCTCATCAGCCTGTCCGACGGCGGCGAGGACGCGGTCACGATCCGCGAATTCGATCTTCCAACCGGCAAATTCGTCAAAGGCGGCTTCGAGCTTCCCAAGGGCAAGCAGGATGCGACCTGGCTCAACGAGAACACGCTTCTCATCAGCCGCGAGTGGCACAAGGGCGAGCTCAGCCGCACGGGCTATCCCTACATTCTGAAGCGGCTGAAGCGCGGGCAACCCTTGTCCGCCGCGGTCGAGGTCTTCCGCGGCAAGCCCGACGACGGCGGTTACGGCGTCGGCGCCTACGTGCTCCGCGATGGCCAGAACCGCACGCTTCCACTCATCTCGCGGCCGCTAGATACGTGGCACACCGAGACATACATGATCACGCCGAAGGGCGTCCGGCGCGTGGCGATCCCCGAAAAGAACAGCCTCGTCGACATGGTCGCCGGCCGCGTCATCGCATCGCTGGATGAAGATTGGACACCGGCGGGAAGCCCCGGCAAGCACTTCGCCGCGGGTTCGATCGTCTCGCTCGATCTCGCCCAGCTTAAAACCGATCCGGCGCATCCGAAGGCGACCTTGATCTACGCACCGGGTCCGAAAGAGGCTCTCGAGGGAGTCAGCTCGACCAAGAACATCCTGCTCGTGTCGACGCTGGACAACGTCCGCGGGCGAACGTTGCTGTTTACTCCCACTGCGAACGGCAAATGGCAGCACAAGGCCATGGACCTGCCGAACAATTCGACTGTGTTCGTATCGGCGGCGAGCAACACCGACGACGAGGCGATGATCGGAGTGCAGAACTTCCTGACGCCTCCGTCACTCTACGTCGCCAATGCTGCGACCGGGGCGGCGCATGAGATCATGTCCCAGCCGGCGAAGTTCGACTCTTCCAACCTCACCGTCGATCAGCGCGAGGCGACGTCGAGCGACGGGACCAAGATCCCCTATTTTATCGTCCGCCGCAAAGACATCCCGCTGAACGGCCAGAACGCCACGTTGCTTTACGCCTATGGCGGGTTCGAAAGCTCGATGACGCCGAACTATTCGGCAGCGCGCGGTAAGCTGTGGCTTGAGAAGGGCGGCGTCTACGTGCTGGCCAATATCCGCGGCGGCGGCGAGTTCGGGCCGAAGTGGCACGAGGCTGGGCTCGGCGTGCACCGGCAGCTCATCTATGACGATTTCGCAGCGGTCGCGAAGGACCTGATCGCGACCAAGGTCACCAGCCCGCGCCGCCTCGGCATCCAGGGCGGCTCCAACGGCGGCCTCCTGATGGGCGTCGAGTTCACCCAGCACCCTGAGCTGTGGAACGCGGTCGACATCCAGGTTCCCCTGCTCGACATGATCCGCATTTCGAAGATCGCAGCGGGCGCATCATGGGAAGGCGAATATGGCAGCATCGACGATCCTGCGATCCGCGCCTTCTGGGAGAAGACCTCGCCCTACCAGAACCTCAAGCGCGGGGTGAAATATCCGGTGCCGTTCATCTGGACGACGACGAAGGACGACCGCGTCGGCCCGCAGCACGCGCGCAAGTTCGCGGCGCGGATGGAGGAATACGGCCTGCCCTTCCTCTATTACGAGGTCACCGAAGGCGGTCACGCAGCCGGCGCCAACCTTAAGGAAACGGCGCATACGACGGCGCTCGAGATGGTCTATCTGACCCGGCAGCTCATGGACCCGGATCAGCCGCCCGCGCCGACGATCGCGGCTGCGAAATAGCTCAGGAGTTCAAGGACGGTGCCGCGCCCTTGAAGCCCTGAGCGACCACGTACCATTCGCTGGAATCCTTGCGGCTTGCCGGCGGCTTGGCGTGCTTCACGGTCGCGAAGCTACGTTTGAGCTGCGCCACCAGCTGGTTGTCCGCGCCGCCGGCGAGCACCTTCGCTACATAAGCACCGCCGGGCCGCAGCACTTCGCGCGCGAACTCCAGCCCCGCCTCGACGAGCGCCATGGTGCGCAGGTGGTCGGTCTGCTGGTGGCCGACCGTGTTCGCGGCCATGTCGGAGAGAACGAGGTCAGCAGT
>DASUCP010000009.1:0-4009 GCA_036275975.1 Sphingomicrobium sp. | reverse complement strand
TCGGCCGCAAGCCTGGCTACATCTCCGTCAAGGAGTCAGTCTTCCCGTTCGCGCGCTTTCCCGGCACCGACCCCGTACTCGGACCGGAAATGAAGAGTACCGGCGAAGTCATGGGAATCGATACGGATTTCGATATCGCGTTCGCCAAGGCCTTGCTTGGTGCAGGCATGGTGCTGCCGCAGGGCGGGACGGCGTTCGTGTCGGTCAAGGATGCCGATAAGGACAATATCGTGCCTGCGGTCGAAAAGATGGTCGAGTTGGGCTTCAAGATTATCGCGACGGGGGGAACGGCGGCGCATCTGCAGGCGAAGGGCCTGCCGGTCGAGACCGTGAACAAGGTCGCGCAGGGGCGCCCGCATATCGTCGACAAGCTTCTGGACGGCGACGTAGACCTGGTCTTCAACACGACCGAGGGCTGGCAGTCCCTGAAGGACAGCCATTCGATCCGCGCGACCGCGCTCGGCAAGAAAGTGCCTTATTTCACGACGGCCGCGGCGAGCCTTGCGGCGGCGCGGTCGATCGAGGCGGTACGGGGCCACGCGCTTGAAGTCGCCTCGCTCCAATCCTATTATTCCGCCTCTTAGAGAGCTTCCACACACCATCTGTCTTCGTCGCGGGCCGCATGTGGGCACGCCGAGGCAGGGTTTTGAAAAGGGTTTTAGTGATGGCGAGTGCCGACAAGGTACCGATGCTGGAGGAAGGCCACCGCAAGCTGAATGACGAGCTGCGCCGCCTTCGCAACGAGGAGCGGCCGGCGGTCGTCGAGGCGATCGAGGCCGCTCGCGCGCACGGCGATCTCTCCGAGAACGCCGAATATCACGCCGCCAAGGAGCGTCAGGGCCATATCGAGGCGACGATCGCGGACCTCGAGGATCGCCTGAGCCGCGCGATGGTGATCGACCCCAAGACCCTCTCCGGCGACAAGGTCGTGTTCGGAGCCACGGTGACTTTACTCGACGAAGACGAGAAGAAGGTGAAATACCAGCTCGTCGGCCAGGCCGAGGCGGACGCCAGCAACGGCCGCATCAGCTACAATTCGCCGCTCGGACGCGCGCTGATCGGGCGCCAGAAGGGCGATGAGGTCGAGGTCTCGACCCCGTCGGGCGACCGCTACTACGAGATTAAGAAGATCGAATTCGTCTGAGCGGTCCGGTGGATCGCATCACCCGAAGCGCGACCAACGCCATCGCCGTCATCACGGCGTTGGCGTGGGTCATTGCCGCGGCGATCGGCCAGAGCGATCAGGCGGCGCTTGCGCTCGGGTTCATTCCGGCGCGGCTGAGCGGAACCGCCGTGCCGTGGCCAGCGGTGCCGGCGCTCGTCACGCCTCTGACGGCTACTCTCGTCCATGCGGGCCTGATCCATCTCGGCTTCAACCTGCTGGTGTTCGTCTGGTGCGGCGCAGCGGTCGAGCGCGTGCTCGGCAAAACGGGGCTGATAGTGCTCTATCTCATTGGCGCCTATGCCGCCGCGCTGGCGCAATGGAGCGTGGATCCGTCGGGCACCGTGCCGATGGTCGGCGCAAGCGGCGCCATCAGCGCGGTGATGGGCGCGTTCGCGTTGAGCTTCGGCCGGGCCAAGGCCTTCACGAACAACCTCCGGGTCAACCGCTGGATCAATGTCGTCTGGCTACTCGTCGCCTGGGTCATCCTCCAGTCGATGATGGGCTGGCTCGCGGGCGGGCAGGGCTATGCGCTTGCGACGCCAGCGCACGTCGGCGGTTTCGCGGCGGGGTTGCTCCTCCAACGCCCGCTGCTGCTGTGGCGCTACCGTAAAGCCTGAGCAGGCGTCGCCGGCGCAGCTTTGCTGCGGGCGATGAAGCGATCCACTTCGTCGTCGAGGATCGGAAGGGGCACGGAACCGAGACCGAGCAGCATCGAATGGAACTTGCGGATATCAAAGTTCGTCCCGAGCTGCTGTTCCGCCTTTGCGCGTAGGCGCCGGATTTCGAGTTCCCCGAGCATGTAGGACAACGCCTGGCCGGGCCAGCTGATGTAGCGGTCGACCTCGGTTTCGACTTCGTGCTGCGACAGCGCCGTGTGGCTGGCAAGATAGTCGATCGCCTGTTGCCGCGACCAGCCATAATGATGCATTCCGGTGTCGATCACCAACCGCGCGGCGCGCCACATCGCGTAGCTCTGTTGGCCGAACTTTTCGTAGGGCGTGCGGTAGATGCCCATCTCATTGCCGAGCCACTCGCAATAGAGGCCCCAGCCCTCGCCATAGCCGGAGAAATAGACGTTGCGACGGAAGCGAGGCAGCGTGCTGCCTTCCTTGGCCAGCGCGGCCTGGAAGCTGTGGCCTGGAGTGCACTCGTGCAGGGTCAGCACCGGGATGTTGTAAAGCGGCCTGCTCGGCAGGTCGTAAGTGTTCATCTGGCAGGCTTCGAGCCCGCCGCGCCCTGAGGTGTAGAAGGGCGCCAGCGCTTCGGGGACCGGAATGATCGCGAAGCGGTAGCGCGGCAGCACTTCGAAATAGTCCTTGAGCTTCCCGTCGACGCGCTTGGCTGCGTAGGCGGAGACGCCGAGCAGGTCGTCGGGGGTGCGGGCGATGAACTGCGGGTCGGTCTTCAGGAAGTGCAGGAACTCGGGGAAGGTCCCCTTGAACCCGCTGTCCTTCATCGTCTGCTCCATCTGAGCCTGGATGAGGGCGACCTGCTGCAGGCCGATCTGGTGGATCTGCTCGGGCGTCAAATCCAGCGTCGTGAATTTGCGGATCTGGGCCTGGTAATAGGAATCGCCGTTCGGAAGGTCGTGGGCGGACATCGTCTTGCGGGTGCCGGGGACGTAAGTGTCGCGATAGAAGGTCAACAGGTTCTGGTAGGCAGGCACCACCGACTGATCGATCGCTGATTTGGCGTCGGCGCGAAGCTTCGCCTGGTCGGCGGCGCTGATCGTGGACGGCATGGTTCGGAACGCATTGTAGAAGGCGTTCTGCTCGGCGGGCTTGATGAAGGAAGCAATCGAAGCGTCGCGTCCGGCGAGGGTCGCCTGGGGCGGCGTGAAACCGCGCTTCAGCCCGGCGCGCATATTCGCGATCTCCTCGCCGAAGTAGCGCGGGATATCGCGCATCCGGGCGATGTACCGCTGGTAAGCCGCGGCATCGTCGAGCGAATCGCGCTCGTTGAGATAGGTCCAGAAATTGCTGTCGCTGTTCGCGGGCATTTCCCAGTCGCGGAACTTCGCGTCGGTCACCGCGGCTTCGAGGATTGCTCGCAGGACGCCGGCATTCACGCGGTCGTCCGGTGACAGGCTCGCGATGGGAATGGCGTTTAGCTGATCCAGCATTTGCTTCTCGAACCTCGCGCGTGCCAGTTGCGTCGCGGGATCGACTTTCGGAAGGTACGCGGCGGACTGGTTTTCGCCCTTGGAGTCGACGAAGTAACCGCCCTCTTTCTGGTCCCAATCTGCGTAAGCTTCATAAAGCGCCTTCAGGCGCGCGTCCGCCGTCTGCGTGGCTGCATAAGGCGCAACCGGTTGTGGCTGAGCAAGGGACGGAGATGCCGCAGTTCCAACAGCCGGGGCGGCGAGCAGAAAAGCGAGGGGTGTGATGCGCATGCGCCAGCGTGGCGCGCATTTTTGCGCGTGGCAATGCGCCTTTGCGTGTGAAGCCTAGGTGGCCGTCTGCTTAGGTCGCGCGATGCCGGTGACCATGCCCTCCAGGTCCGGCTCGAGCAGCCGGTGGAGGTGGACCACGACATATTTCATCTCGGCATCGTCGACGGAGCGCTGCGCTGCGCCGCGCCAAGCGTCCTCCGCTGCCGCGTAGCTATCGTAGATTCCTACGAGATCGATAGTGTTGAGATCGAACTCGAGCGTGCGCGGGTCCTTCACGTGACCGCCGAAGACGAGGTGGAGTTTGCTCATGGGGCAGAGCTAACAGGATTTCGCGCGGGCCGGAACCGCCTCAATCCTTGTTCCGGGCAGCATCGAGCGCTGCCTGGCCGGAAGCTTTCGCCGCATCGGTGACCCCTTTCAGGAGATCGCGGATGGTCTGCTCGCCCTTCTCG
>DASUCP010000008.1:0-3055 GCA_036275975.1 Sphingomicrobium sp. | reverse complement strand
GCGGCGAACAGCGCAGCCTCGTTGACGAGATTGGCGAGATCGGCGCCGGAAAAGCCCGGCGTACCGCGCGCGATCGTCAGCGGCTCGACGTCGCTCGCGACCGGCACCTTGCGCATGTGGACCTTCAGAATCTGCTCACGGCCGCGAAGATCGGGCAGCGGCACGACGACCTGGCGATCGAAACGGCCCGGGCGCAGCAGCGCCGGATCGAGCACGTCCGGACGGTTCGTCGCGGCGATGACGATGATGCCTTCGTTGCCTTCGAAGCCGTCCATTTCGACGAGCAGCTGATTCAGCGTCTGCTCGCGCTCGTCGTGACCGCCGCCGAGGCCCGCGCCGCGATGGCGGCCGACCGCGTCGATCTCGTCGATGAAGATGATGCACGGCGCATGCTTCTTGGCCTGTTCGAACATGTCGCGCACGCGCGCGGCGCCGACGCCGACGAACATCTCGACGAAGTCGGAACCCGAGATCGCGAAGAACGGAACCTTGGCCTCGCCCGCGATCGCCTTCGCGAGCAGCGTCTTGCCGGTGCCGGGCGATCCGACCATCAGCACGCCGCGCGGAATCTTGCCGCCGAGCTTGGTGAACTTGGAAGGATCGCGCAGGAACTCGACGAGCTCGCCGACTTCCTCCTTCGCTTCATCGCAGCCGGCGACATCGGCGAAGGTGACCTTGACCTGGTCCTCGCCCTGCAGCTTCGCGCGCGAGCGGCCGAACGACATCGCGCCGCGTCCGCCCGCGCCGGCCTGCATCTGGCGCATGAAATACACCAGCAGACCGATGAAGATCAGGAACGGCACCCAGTCGAGCAGGATGCGCCAGAGCGGCATCACGTTGTCCGGCGGCGTCTGCCGCACTTCGACGTTGTTCTTGTTGAGCAGATCGAGCGCGCTCTCGTTGCCGCCCATCGGGATCGTCGTCGACACCGACGTGCCATCCTTGAGCTTGGCCGTGGCCTTGGTCGGCACGTCCGCGCCAAGCTGCACGGACGCGACGCCGCCATTGCCGACCTGCTGCGCGAATTCCGAGTACGGAACATCCGACGGCGCCGCGGCACGCGGATTGAAACTCTGGAATACGGTCAGGAGGACGACCGCGATGATCACCCAGAGCAGCAGATTCTTGGCCATGTCGTTCATAGAGCTACCGCCGCTTAGTCGCGGATCCTTCCGCGGGAACCCGCCTATCCGGGGCGGGATACTTCGAATTCGTCACCGGCGTTTGCCGACCGCCAGGGCATAGACCTCGGGGCTGCGTGCCCTGGAAGCCTTCGGTTTTCGCATGCTGACGCGCTCGTAACCCTGGCGCAAGCGCCGCACGTAGGCATCGAATCCTTCACCCTGGAAAAGTTTGGTCAAAAACGCGCCGCCCTTCACAAGATGCTTGTCGGCGAATGCCTCGGCCAGCTCGGCCAGATGCATCGCCCGCGGCTGGTCCACGCTCGCCACTCCGCTGAGATTGGGGGCCATGTCGGAAAGCACAAGATCCACGGCTGCGCCATCCAGATGTTTTTCCAGCGTTTTCAGGATCTCGTCCTCGCGGAAGTCGCCTTCGATGAAGTCCACCCCGGCGATGCCCTGCATCGGCAGGATGTCGAGCGCGATCACCCGTCCCTTCTCGCCGAGCCGCGAGCGCACCATCTGCGACCAGCCGCCCGGTGCGGCACCGAGATCGACGACGACCATGCCCGGTTTCAGCAGGCGGTCGCGCTCGATCAGTTCCTCGAGTTTGAACACCGCGCGTGAACGCCAGCCCTCCGCCTGCGCGCGTTTCACGTACGGATCGCTGAAATGTTCCTGGAGCCAGCGGGAGCTGGATTTGCTGCGCGTCATCGTCCGCGCGGCACCGCGCCGGTTTCGAGGGAGGACGGCGCGCATGATAACCTGCGCCGCCCGACGGCCTCGTAACCGCCTGTCCCCATTCGGTTTCCGTTCATGCAGTTGTCAGCCCACCAGAAGCGTTATCTGCGCGGCATCGCGCACTCGCTCGACCCTGTCGTCATGGTCGGCCAGAAGGGCCTGACGCCGGCCGTGCTCAAGGAGCTCGACGGTGCGCTCGCCTATCACGAGCTCGTCAAGGTGAAGCTCGCCGACGCCGATCGCGAGGATCGCGCCGAGACGATCGAAGCGCTCGCCGAAGCGTCGAGCGCCGAGCTCGTGCAGACGATCGGCCGCATCGCGTGTTTCTACCGCCGCAACCCCAAGCAGCCGAAGATCGAGCTGCCGAGGAAGGCGGCCGCATCGAACAAGTCGATGCCGAAGAAGCCTGCACGGAAGTAGTCGATGCAGCTGACGCAGGACCCGGCCGAAGGCTATCTCTTCGTACGCACGTGCCGCCCGCACGCGATCACGATCGTCGATCGCGAGCTGACGCGCAGCTTCGTGCTCGCGCCGGATCGCGTCATCGAGGACTGGCCGGTGACGAACGCGGCCGAATTCGACGCGGCCGCGGCCGATGCGATCGCGGCGCTGAATCCGGAAGTCGTGCTGCTCGGCACCGGCGAGCGGCAGGTGTTTCCGCCACGCGAGGCGCTCGTCGCATTGCTCAAGCGGCGCATCGGCGTCGAAGTCATGGACAACGCGGCGGCGAGCCGGACGTACAACCTGCTGGCGTCGGAGGGACGGCGCGCCGTCGCGGCGTTTATGTTGCCGCGCGAACGTTCCTCTCCCGCCTGATGATGCTCCCCTCTCCCGCCTGATGATGTTCCCCTCTCCCGCTTGCGGTAGAGGGTAGGGTGAGGGCGCTTCTTGCGAGAACCCTCATGCGCAACGCCCCACTCCGAATTCCCTCACCCGCCCTTGCGGGCGACCTCTCCCGCAAGCGGGCGAGGTGAAAACCTGATGAACCTGATGAACTGATCGGCTTCCTTCGGACTTCACGGCAGGAACGTAGTTACGGATCGAACCCATTGGCGAAGATCTCGTCAGGAAGATCGAACTCGACCGCACCGATGTCGGGCAGGGCGCCGAGAATGCGTGGATATCCCGGGCCACGCTGATCCACCGTCGCCCCCGACACGTTGTTGCCGAAGTCGATGACCGGGCTACCGAAG
>DASUCP010000007.1:0-2140 GCA_036275975.1 Sphingomicrobium sp. | reverse complement strand
AAGAGCAACAACTTCGCCATTTTCACCCACAATATCTTCTCGATCACGCCGGATGGTCGACTGAAGTTGACGCTCGGCGCGCGCTACACGCACGAGAAGAAGACGCTCGATGCGTCGCTTACCGACAACAATGTGCTGTGCACCTTCTTCGCGGCCGCGATCCCGCCGCTACAGACCCTGCCGTGCGTCAGTCCGAGCGTTCCCGGCGGCAGCTTCGGCCTCAGCGACAGCTTCAGCGAAAGCAAGCTCTCGGGCACCGCGGTGCTGAGCTACAAGCCGACCGATCGGCTGCTCACCTACGCGAGCTACTCGCACGGGTACAAAGCGGGCGGCTACAACCTCGACCGTTCGGCGCTCTTCCGGAGCATCGATCCGACGCTCGGGCCGCAGCCGTTCCCCCTGTCGGGCAACGGCTCAATCTGCGTTTCGGCCGCTCAACCTAACTGCAACGGCAACGTCGCGTCGGCTGCGAACGACCTCCGTTTCAAGCCTGAGATCAACGATGCGTTCGAGCTCGGCGCCAAGTTCAACGGGGCCGGCATCGATGTGAACTTCGCCCTCTTCCACGAGGTGTTCAAGGACTTCCAGCTGAACACCTTCAACGGCCTCAACTTCGTGGTCGAGAACATCAACAGCTGCAGCGAGGACTTGAACGGCGCTGACAAGGACAACAATCCGTTCACCGGGGCGTGCACCGGAAACCTGCGCGGCGGCGTCAGGAGCCAGGGTTTCGAGCTCGAGGCGTTCACTCGCCCGATCCGCGATGTCGCTTGGAACGCCGGGCTGGTGATGGCCGATACCCGCTACCGCGACAATCTCGTCGGCGCCGGAGGGAAGCCGCTCACAAACGCCCTGTTCCAGCTGCCTGGCCGCCAGATTTCTAACGCCCCGAAGTGGACCGCGACGACCTCCATCGCCTGGACCCCACCGATCGGCAGCTCGATGCGCGGCCTCGTCTATGCCGACGCCCGGTACATGAGCAGCTTCAACACTGGCTCGGACCTCGATATCGAGAAGCAGCAGAAAGCGTTCACGATCGTCAATGCGCGCATCGGACTCCACGACGCCGAAGACCGTTGGGGAATCGAGTTCTGGGGCCAGAACGTCTTCAACAAGCACTTCATGCAGGTCGCATTCGATGCCCCGCTTCAAGGTACGGGAACGACCCGCGGCGTCGAGGCAGGCTTCTATCCGGCAGCGACGCAGCTCTATGGCGCGTTTCTAGGCGAGCCTCGCACGTTCGGCATCACGCTGCGCGCGAAGACGGGCTTCCACCACGCGACGCCTCCCTACGTTCCGCCGCCGGCGCCGCCTCCGGCCCCGGTGGTCGAGCAGCCCGCGCCGCCACCGCCCCCACCGCCGCCGCCCCCGGCTCCGGTCGAGCGCGGCGAACGGGGCTAAGCTAGGCGGCCTCGGCTCGCGCAGGTTCGCGAGCGGCGTCGAGCAGCGCTGCGCGAAGGGCGTCAATTTGATCGCCGTCGAGTTTCCTGCCGTCTGCGGTGGTCAGATAGAAGACGTCGACGGCGCGCTCGCCATAGGTTGCGATGTGCGCGGAGTGGATCTGGTGTCCCTGCCCGTGGATCGCGCCGGCAAGGGCAGCAAGCAGCGCCGGCCGGTCACGAGCATTGACCTCGACGACCGTCGTTCGCGTCGACGCGCGGTCCGCAATCGCGACTGACGGCGCGACCCGGAAAGCCGTACTTCGCCGGCCGGCTTCGGCCGATGGCAAGGGCGGAGAGTCAAGCCGCACGAGTGCGCTCTCGAGTGCCCGCGCTAGCCGGCCGCGCTGCCGCCGATCGGTATAAGGCTTTGCCTGGCCGTCGAGCACGAGGAGGTTGTCGAGCGCCATGCCGTCACGGGTGGTGTGGATCCGCGCGTCGATGATGTTTGCGCCCGCCGAGGCGAGCCCGGCGCATATCCGATAGAAAAGACCCTCGCGGTCGGGTGTGAACACGCTTACCCGAGTGGCGCCGCTTTCGGGGTCGTCGTCGACCGAGATGCTCGGGTGAGGCTCGCCGATGCGTGCTTCGGCCGCCGCGACCTGCTTCGCATTGGCGACTTGCCAGGGCAAAGGCTCGGCGAGCCAATAGCTGTCGGGCAGCCGCTTCCCGTGCGCTCTAAGCGCGCTCGTCTTCCAGCC
>DASUCP010000006.1:0-4199 GCA_036275975.1 Sphingomicrobium sp. | reverse complement strand
GGCGTCTTCCCTGAGCAACGGGCAGAGCGCGTGAACTCCCGCGGCGTCGAGACGATCAAGGTCGGCGAATTGCCGGATTTCGGCCTCCAAGACGTCGAGCGCGTCCCGTTCCCCTTCACGCGCGTGGATCAGGACGGGCATCGAATGGCCCAGCGGGACGTCTCCGAACCCGTCCGGCGGGCTCTCGATGAAGCCGCGGCTTGCGAGCGTCAGCGCCCGGACGAGTCGATCGCCGAGAAAGTAATGGAGCATCGTCGCGCTGCGGCCGGACGAATGATAGCCCACCTGTTCTTCGGCCTCGAGCACGGTGACTTTGCCGTGCTGCGAAAGCGCTGCGGCCGCGGACAGACCGGCGATTCCGCCGCCGATGACGAGGATGTCGGGATTGGTCACGTCGCGGTCAGGCGTTCGCTGATGACCTTCCCGCCCTGCGTGAGGCGAATGGCTTTGACGATCTCGTCGTCATCGGGAAGCACTGGCCGCGCCTGCTCCTTGTCCCAGAAAGCCGACAGGAAATTATAAAGGTTGCGAGCGAACAGCGCGGAAGCGTCGGCGGCAAGCGTCCGTGCAAGATTGGCGGCGCCGATGATGGTGACGCCATGCTTTTCGACTTCGCTGCCCGCCACGGTTCCTTCCACGTTGCCGCCAGCCTCAGCCGCGAGATCGACGATGACGCTACCAGGCCGCATCGTTGCGAGCTGCGCGTCGCTGATCAGGCGCGGCGCCGCCTTGCCCGGGATGAGCGCAGTCGTGATGACGATATCCTGCTTGGCGATGTGGCCCGACACCAACTCGGCCTGCGCCTTCTGATATTCGGGAGACATCTCCGTAGCGTAGCCGCCAGCGCCCTCGCCCTCGATGCCGGCGACATTCTCCACGAAGATCGGCTTGGCGCCGAGCGACTGGATCTGCTCCTTGGTGGCCGAGCGAACGTCGGTCGCGCTGACCTGAGCACCGAGGCGCTTCGCCGTCGCAATCGCCTGCAGCCCTGCGACGCCGACACCCATGACGAAGACCTTCGCGGGACTTACGGTACCCGCGGCGGTCATCATCATCGGAAAGGCGCGCCCGTAAGCCGCTGCCGCGTCGACCACCGCCTTGTAGCCCGCGAGATTCGACTGGGAGGACAGGATGTCCATCGACTGAGCTCGGGTAATCCGCGGCATCCACTCCATCGCCAACGCCTCGATGCCGGCCTTCGCATATGCATCGACAAGCTCGCGTCTGCGGACCGGATCGAGTGATCCGACCAGCACCGCACCCGTTGGGGCACCGTCGAGGGAGGCCGCATCGGGGCCATTGATGCAGAGGATGACACCGGCGCCGGACAGCACGTCCTTTCGGCTGCCAATGCTGGCGCCCGCTGCCTCGAAATCCGAGTCGCCAATTGAAGCCCACTCGCCCGCACCCTTCTCGACCGCAACTTCAGCCCCGAGCACCACGAACTTTTTCACCGTCTCGGGAATGGCGGCGCAGCGGGTCTCCCCTGCCTCTTCCTTGAGGACGGCGATCTTCATGCGTGGCGACGGATTATTTGAGGATCAAAAGGACGATGAAGCCGACGATGAGGCATGTCAGCGCGCCCCATTTCATGAGCTTGGTGAAGCGCGTGTAGTCGTGAACATGCACTGCGACGTCCTGCGTTGGCGGACTGACCAGCAGCGGTTCCTCTTCAGCCATTCTCATTCCCTTCCAGCGAACTCGTGTCGGCGTCCATAACAAGCCCGGCCGCGCTCCCCAAGCCCCGTGGCGGCGGGGCCTTAAGGCCCCCTTTACTCCTCAGCGTCTAGGCTGCGGCGCGAAAAGGCCGGAAAATGCGCGAAGAACCCAAACGCTCGCTTTTGCTGCTCGATTCAAACGCCGATGAGCGCCGACTCATTTCGGCCATCGCCTCGCGAGCCGGCTGGAGTGCGGTGGGCGCCGCCGACGCGGAAACGGCCGTCGCCTTGCTGCAGGGCCCGCATGGCCGGGAAGTCCAAGCGGCGCTGATCGGTGCGTGGGACGCCGAGAACGGCCCCAAGCTGATCGACGCGCTTCGCGAACACCGTCCGAACCTCGCGATCATCGTCCTTTCCGAAGGCGGGAGCGTTTCCGTTGCCGTCGAGGCAATGCGCGCGGGCGCGTCCGATTTCGTCGTCCGCCCGGTCGCCCCAGAGCGGCTGATCGATGCGCTCGCCGCGAATGCGGATCGCCGACGTGCCGCCGGCGAGCTCGCGCCCGTCTCCGAGAAGCTCGCGCCGGAGCTTGCCCTCGAGCAATTGATCGGCGCCGCGCCGGAGTTCCGCTCGGCACTCGCGGTAGCAGCGAAGGCGGCACGCAACAGGTTGCCAATCCTCATCATCGGCGATCCCGGCACCGGCAAGGAAACGGTAGCCCGCGCCATTCACGCCGCGAGCCTTCGCGCCAAGGGGCCGCTGCTGTCGCTCGACTGCAAGGCGGTCCCGGCAAATATCATCGACAGCGAATTGTTCGGGCATGAGAAAGGCGCGTTCCCAGGCGCGTTCGCGCCGAAGACGGGCAAGCTGGTCCATGCCGATGGCGGCACGCTGGTGCTCGACGAAATCGCGGAGCTTCCACCCGAAACTCAGGAGCGTCTCGACCGGATGCTGGCGACTGGCGAGGTGCGGCCAGTCGGGCTCAACGGCAGCCATTCGGTCGACGTTCGCGTGATCGTCACGAGCAGTCGGGCGCTTCCCGACGATTTCCATGAGGGCCTTCGCGAGCGCATTGCCGGCACCACCGTCAACCTGCCTTCTCTCCGGGAGCGAAGCAGCGACATTCCGGCGCTCGCCCGTCACCTCCTCAACCGCCTCGCCGAGCAGACCGGCCTCAAGCCGCTGTCGATCTCGAACGACGCGCTGACGGTGCTGATGCGCTACGGATGGCCTGGCAACGTCCGCCAGCTCGCGGGCGTGCTGTTCCGCGCCGCGCTTCAGTGCGACAGCGGATCGCTGACCGCAGAGCATTTCCCGCACATCGCGATCCAGTCGCGCTTCTCTGGGCGACGGACGGATTTTGCTCCGAACATCAGCAAGGCGCGCACCGACGAAGCCATCGCCGGCGCTCCGGGCGTGACGCTCTACACGACCGATGGCCACCTTCGTCCGCTCGAGGACATCGAGGCCGACGTGATCCGTCTCGCGATCGGCCATTATCGCGGTCGCATGACGGAGGTCGCGCGACGCCTCGGGATCGGCCGCTCGACGCTCTACCGCAAGCTCGGCGACCTCGGGATCGACACGGCGGCCTAGAGACCGCGCAGCGCGGCCGCTATGGCCTACCGATGCAATTCGCCAGCAAGACCATCCTCATCACCGGCGCGGCATCCGGAATCGGAGCCGCGACAGCAACACGCCTGGCAAACAGCGGGGCACGCAAACTCATCCTCGTTGACAAGGATGAGGAGCGAGTCCGTGACTTCGCGTTCAGCCTGCCGTGCGAACGGGCGCTGGTCATTGGCGATGTCGCTGACCCGGAGCTTTGGCGGGGAGCCGACCTGACCGGTCTCAACCATGCGGTCGTGAACGCCGGAATTGCATCTGCCGGAATGATCGGCGCACTGGAGCTGGACGAGTGGCGGCGGCTGATGAGCGTCAATCTCGACGGCGCTTTCCTGACACTGCAGGCGGCGATGCGGGCAATTGGCTCCGCCGGCGGCTCGATCGTCGTGACCGCCTCCGCATCGGGATTGAAGGCGGAACGGGGAACTGCAGCCTATGCGGCATCCAAGGCGGGTGTGATCCAATTGGCGCGAGTCGCGGCGAAGGAGGGCGCTCAGCAGGGCATCAGGGTGAATGCGATCGCTCCTGGCGGAGTGGAAACTCCGATCTGGGACGCGCTCCCGATGTTCGCCGATCGCGCGGCGGAAATTGGCCGCGACGCGGCGTTCGTCGAAATGGCGGCAATGGCGACTCCGCTGAAGCGCTGGGCCAAGCCTGAAGAAATCGCCGCCCAGATCGCATTCCTGCTGTCGGATCACTGTGCGAGCGTCACCGGGGCCGTGTTAGTCAGCGACGGCGGCTACACGATTTAGCCGACGCGTGGAGTCAGCGCCTGGTCGCGCATGCCGCGCCACACGCGCAGCGCCTGCACCGTCTCGAATACGTCGTGAACGCGGAGGAGCTGCGCGCCCTGCTCCGCCGCCTTGAGCGCAAAGGCGATGCTTCCGCCGAGGCGCCTGTCGACTGGAGCCTCGTTCG
>DASUCP010000005.1:0-17496 GCA_036275975.1 Sphingomicrobium sp. | reverse complement strand
CGCTTGTAGTCCTCGAGACGGACACAGCCGTTGCTGATCCAAAGCTCGTTCTTGGTGAAGTGCTCCTTCTCCGGCGAATCGTGGAGATAGATGCCGAAGTAGTTGGGGAGCATGAACTTCATCATGCCCATCGAGTTGGCGGGGCTGGGAAGCCGGCGCAGGCGCACGTCCGCGCGGCCGTCAACCACTGCCTGCCAGTCAACCGTGCTCGGATCGATCAGCTTCGCGTCTTCGCTATAATCGGTCATTACCTGATATTCGCGATCGGTCAGATAGCCGATGCCCTGCTTGACGATGCGCGGGCCGATCAGGTTGCGGACCAGCTCGGGCGGAACGTTCCAATAAGGGTTCACGCTCGCATATTTGATGTAGGCGGCCATCATCGGGGTCGCGGTTTCCGCCTTGCCCACGACGACCTTCATCTGGTCGACCATTCGGCCGTTTTCCCACATCGACAACCGCGCGTTGCCGGCGTCGACCAGCACATATTTGCGCTGCTCGTCCGGAGCCGGGAGGCGTTTGGCTCGCTCCATGTTGATGATGATGAGTTGCTCGTAATAGTCCGCGCCACGGTTCAACGCCGTGATCGTGCCATTGCCCGCGATGCCGTCGGCCTTGAGTCCGTGGACGTCCTGGAATTCCTTCACCTTGGCAGCAAGGGCGGAATCGTAGCTATCACCGCCACCGAGCCCAAGACGGGTGCGGAGCGCGGCGACGCGCTCTCCGGTTTGGCCGGGCTTCAGAGTCGGGCCATCGGGGATCTGTACCTGAGGCAGGTCGCCCCACGCCTGGCGGTACTTGACCAATCCGCGGCGCAGGTCCGTGTAGATCGGGTTGACCGACGTGAAGAGATCGACCGGCGCGGCGCTCCATGCGGCATTACTGATGTCCAGCGGCCCGTTGTCGTGCACCGCCTTGGGGACGAGATCCTCGTCGATGTAGATCATGTCGACGCCCTGCTCGATTGCCGGGGGCAGATCGATAGGCTCGAGCGCGGGCGCCTTATTGGATTCGGCGATTGGCGATTGCCACGGCTGGCCGCTCGGCGCCGGGCGTGCCATCCATGGCTCGGCGACGGGCGCCTGCGGCTGAGGCTGGGCCATCCACGGCTCAGCAACGGGCGCTCGCTGTACCGGCGCCTGCGGAGGCGGCGGGGGCGGCGGCATGGGAACTGGCCAGCCATATTGCGCCGAAACGGCCGCGGGCAGCGCGAGCGCACTGAGCGCCAGCAGCGAAAAGCGAATTTTCATGCTGGTATTGATACAGAGCGAAACTGAACGATTACAGAATCTTCAGCCTCGAACAGCCGCGATTCATTCACCTTCCAGCGGAAGTGTGTCCTTTTCGGCAGTCGGCGCGCCCAGTTTTTCCGCGACTTTCTCGATTTCTTCGTCAGTGGGGGCTTTTGGAAGCTCCTCGCCTGGCGCGAGTGCATCGTCCGGGATGCCCGGTCCGGTGCCCGCTATCGTCTCGTTGATGGGTTCCTCGTTCGGACCCGTGCTGATCTTTTCCCTGTCCTCGGTCATTTCGGCCTCCGCGCGATCGTTTCAGCTCCAGCGAACAGGAACGAACGATGTTCCTGACCTTTGTTGCGCCGCCCACGAGGGCAGCCCATATATCCGGGCATGACTCGCTTTCTTCCTGTCCTTCCCCTTCGCGACATCGTCGTTTTCCCCCACCGCATTGTCCCCCTTTTCGTGGGCCGCGAAAAGTCCGTTGCTGCGCTCGAAGCCGCGATGGCGGCGGACAAGGAGCTTTTCCTCGTCGCCCAGCTCGATCCGGGTGAGGACGATCCCGATCGCGACGCGATGTACGATCTTGGAGTGGTCGCCACTGCGATGCAGCTTCTGAAGCTGCCCGATGGTACCGTCCGTGTGCTGGTAGAGGGGGCCAAGCGAGCCCGGCTCGTCAATCTCGTTCCCCGCGAAGGCTTCATGGCTGCGGAGATCGAGGAGGTCGATGAAGACGTCAGCGCGGGCCCCGAGGCTCAGGCACTGATGCGGTCCGTCATCGACCAGTTCGAAAACTACGCCAAGCTCAACAAACGATTGCCACCGGAGACCGGGATTCAGCTCGGGGAGATCGAGGACGCTTCGGCACTGGCCGACGCGGTCGCTTCGAACCTGTCAATCAAGGTGGCCGACAAGCAGGCGCTTCTGGGCGAGCTCAACCCGGCGCGCCGGCTCGAAATGGTGTTCGCCTTCATGGAAGGCGAGCTCGGCGTACTTCAGGTCGAGAAGAAGATCCGCAGCCGGGTCAAGCGCCAGATGGAGAAGACCCAGCGCGAATATTATTTGAACGAGCAGCTCAAAGCGATTCAGCGCGAGCTCGGCAATGAAGGCGAGGAGGGCGGCGACGAGCTGCAGGAGCTCGCCGAAAAGATCCGCAAGACCCGCCTTTCTAAGGAAGCACGCACCCGCGCGAACGCCGAGCTGAAGAAGCTCCGGGCGATGGCGCCGATGTCGGCCGAAGCGACCGTTGCCCGCAATTATCTCGACGTGCTCCTCGGCTTGCCCTGGGGCAAGAAGTCGAAGCTTAAGAAGGATATCGCGGAAGCCCAACGAGTCCTTGACGAGGACCATTACGGTCTCGAGAAGGTCAAGGAGCGGATCGTCGAATATCTCGCGGTCCAGGCTCGTACGAACAAGCTGAAGGGCCCGATCTTGTGCCTCGTCGGGCCGCCCGGCGTCGGCAAGACCTCGCTCGGACGTTCGATCGCGCGCGCGACCGGGCGCGAGTTCGTGCGCCAGTCACTCGGCGGCGTTCGCGACGAGGCTGAAATTCGCGGCCACCGCCGCACCTACATCGGCTCGCTTCCGGGCAAGATTATCTCGAATATCAAGAAAGCGGGCACGTCGAACCCGCTGTTCCTGCTCGATGAGATCGACAAGCTCGGTCAGGATTTCCGCGGCGACCCGTCGTCGGCGCTGCTCGAGGTGCTCGACCCGGAGCAGAATAACCGCTTCCAGGACCATTATCTCGAGCTGGATTACGACCTGTCAGACGTGATGTTTGTCACCACGGCGAACTCGCTCGACATGCCGCAGCCGCTGATGGACCGCATGGAGATCATTCGGCTCGAAGGCTACACCGAGGACGAGAAGGTCGAGATCGCCAAGCGCCATCTCATTCCCAAGCAGATCGAGGCGCATGGACTGAAGCCCGAGGAGCTGAGCTTCTCGGACGAGGCACTGCGGGGGATGATCCGTCATTATACCCGTGAGGCGGGCGTTCGGACGCTCGAACGCGAGCTCGCCAAGGTCGCCCGCAAGTCGCTGCGCCAGATTCTCGAGAATAAGGTCGAGAAGGTCGAGCTGACGCCTGAAAACCTCGGCGATTTCCTCGGCGTTCGGAAGTTCCGTTACGGCATGGGCGAGGAAGAGGACCAGATCGGCGCGGTCACAGGTCTCGCCTGGACAGAAGTTGGCGGCGAGCTGCTGACGATCGAGGCCGTAACAGTCCCGGGCAAGGGCCAGATCAAGACCACCGGCAAGCTCGGCGAAGTGATGCAGGAGTCGATCCAGGCGGCAATGAGCTTCGTGAAGGCCCGCGCGCCGGCGTACGGCGTGAAGCCCTCGATCTTCGCGCGTAAGGACATCCACGTCCACTTGCCCGAGGGCGCAGTGCCGAAAGACGGCCCGTCGGCGGGCATCGGCATGGTCACTGCCATGATCTCGACGCTGTCCGGCGTCGCTGTCCGGCGCGACATCGCCATGACCGGCGAGGTCACACTACGCGGCCGGGTTCTACCGATCGGCGGCCTTAAGGAGAAGCTGTTGGCGGCCCTTCGCGGAGGGATTACGACCGTGCTGATTCCCGCGGAGAACGAGAAGGATATCGCCGAGCTTCCTGCAAGCGTGAAGGAAGGTCTGGAGATCGTGCCGGTGGACCATGTCGACCAGGTGCTCGCCCGCGCGTTGGTCGAACCGCTGCACGCGATCGAGTGGACCGAGGACGACGAGCATGCAGCCGAGCCGCCGGTCCACACGCCGCCTGCCGGCGGGGAAGCCGCCGTCCGTCACTAGCTCCGATTACTTCCGCGGAATGTCGCGCGGGTCGCGGATGATGCTCGTCACCATCCCATAGTCGATCGCTTCGTCGGCGGTCAGCCAATGGTTGCGGTTGATGTCCTTGTTGATCCGCTCGACCGGCTGCCCGGTTTCCTCGGAGATGATCTTCACAAGGCGTTCGCGCATGCGAAGGATCTCGCGCGCTTCGATCTCGATGTCGGCGGCCATTCCGCGTGCGCCGCCGGCGGGTTGGTGAAGCAGGAAGCGGGTGTTGGGCAGGCAGAACCGCCGGTCCTTCGCTCCAGCCAGGAAGATGTGCGCGCCCGCGCTTGCGACCCAGCCCGTGCCGATCATGTTGATTTGAACGTCGTTGCGGATGAACCGGACCATGTCGTGGATCGTGTCACCCGATTCGACATGGCCGCCAGGCGAGTTGATATAGATGTCGATCGGAGCGTCCGCATCGCGGTCGGCGAGCAGTAGCAGGCGCGAGCAGACATCGCGCGCGAGGCGATCGTGGATGTCACCGAAAATCAGGATCTTTCGGGTCCGAAGAAGCTCCGTTTCGATCCGACTGACGAAGTCTCCGGAAGCGCCATTTTGCTGGTCGGGTGCGTCGTAATCCATCGGAGACTCCTGAGGTCGAGTTTGTCGGGACTCGCCCATATACGCGCGCACGACGCCGTTCCCAGAGTCCGGTTCTGAAACGCGACATTGATCGAGAGCTACTGGACTTGAGCGCCGACTCTTGCCTTAAGGACAATGCTCGGGTGCGGGTGAGTCTTGCGGCGGTGAGGGAGAGATGGGGTGAACAAGCAGGAGCTGATTGGCCACGTTGCCGACCGCGCTGGACTAAGTCGTAACGATGCAATGCGCGCGGTCGAAACGATGCTCGAGGTGATCACTTCGGCATTGAAGCGCGGCGATGAAGTTCGGCTTGTCGGCTTCGGCAATTTCTCGGTGACTCGGCGCAAGGCCTCGACGGGCCGTAACCCGCGCACCGGTGAGCCGATGCAGATCAAGGCCAGCTCGCAGCCGAAATTCCGTCCGGGTAAGGTTCTGAAGGACGCCGTTCAATAATCTAGACACGACGCTCGGCGGCACTATATCCGCCGCCTTCCACAAGCACGTGGGCGCGTAGCTCAGCGGTAGAGCACACCCTTCACACGGGTGGGGTCACAGGTTCAATCCCTGTCGCGCCCACCACGCTTTGCGTGATCGTCAGACCGTCAGATATTCCGGCTGGAAGCTGCCGACGCGTCGGATTTCGCTCCAGTCGGTGAACTCGATGTCGCGACCCTTGCGCCGGATTAGTCCCTGCCGCTCCATGTCCGCGAGCACCCGATTGACGTTGACCGAAGTCTGTCCCGTAATGTCGGCGATCTGCTGCTGGGTGAACGGGTTGATCATGTGGTCATTGTGCACGTGCATCCGGACCGCAGTCTCACACAGCAGATGCGCGACCCTCGCGGTCGAATCGCGCCGGCCGCAATTGACGAGCCATTCGTAACCGATGGATTCGTTGCGCCGGATGAGACGCCAGAAGAAACGCTGAAGTTCCGGATGTGCATCGACGATCGGATCGAAATCCTCGGAGCGGCCCACCATCACTTCGCTGCGGACGATTGCCTGGATGCCATATTCCGCAATGCCGTCGCTCGGCAGGATTCCCTCGCCCGGAAAGCGGAGCGCGACAATCTGGCGCCGGCCTGTGGAATCGGTCTTGAATTTCGAAAGGATTCCCCAACGAACGAACATTACTTCGTTGCGCGGAGTCCCGGGCTCGCGAAACGGTCTGCGTGGTTCCACCTGCACGACGCGGTGCGGCATTTCATCCAGAAGGTCGGCCAGGTGCGGCTCAAGACCTGCGGAGATCAATGTCTCGCGCAAAGTTACGCCTCCTGTGGACGGCTTTAATCGCCGACTCGCCATCGGTCGTCTCCCCGCCGAAGGATGCGCCCCCCCAATGGTGCGCGCAAGCATAATATACTGAAATTTATATGATACGAAGTTAGCAAAAGTTCACCGCCAAGTCGCGCCGGTCTCCTTGCGTTCGCAAGCACTGGCCCTTAAGTGGCCCGCGCGGGCAGGGAGCCTTCCCGATACGCACCGTGGCGATCGTAGCTCAGCTGGTTAGAGCATCGGTTTGTGGTACCGAGGGTCGGGGGTTCAAGTCCCCTCGATCGCCCCATTTTCAATGATTTAGCCGGAACCGACAGCGACAGATGACCATGCCCTGGGCCTTGCCCGACTTCGACGAGCACGAAGAGATTCATTTCGTCACCGACGAAAAGTGCGGCCTCAAGGCCATTATCGCGGTCCATTCGACCCATCTCGGCCCGGCAGCCGGCGGTGCCCGCTTCTGGCATTATGCGAAGGACGAGGAGGCGCTTGTCGACGCGCTGAGGTTGTCGCGCGGGATGAGCTACAAGAATGCGATGGCGGGGCTCCCGCTTGGCGGCGGCAAGTCGGTTCTTCTGGCGCCGGGAAGTCGCGAGAAATCGCCCGACATGCTTCACGCGTTTGGCAAGGCCGTCGAGCATCTCGGCGGGCGTTATGTAACCGCTGAAGACGTCGGGATGAGTGTTGCCGACATGATCGAAGTCGCGCGCTCGACCAAATTCGTTGCTGGTCTGCCCAACTCGCCTGGAGACGTCGGCGGTGACCCGGGACCGCACACCTCACTCGGCGTGTTCCTGGGGATCAAGGCTGCCGTCAAATGGGCGCTCGGCAAGGACAGCCTGCACGGACTTCACATTGCGCTTCAGGGCGCGGGAAGCGTCGCGACCGGTGTTGCGCTTCACGCCTGTGCGGAAGGCGCACGGCTCTCAATCGCCGACATCGATCAGGCGAAGGCACAGAAGCTCGCAGAACGGTCTGGCGGCACGGTTGTGTCGCCGGAGGAGATTCTTGGCCTCGATGCCGACGTGCTGAGCCCATGCGCTTTGGGCGCGGTGCTCAACGAGACCACGATCCCGCAGCTGAAGGTGCCCGTCGTCGCCGGCGGCGCCAACAACCAGCTTGCAACGCCCGAAGACGGCGAGCGTCTTCACGCGCGCAACATTCTCTACGCACCTGATTACGTCATCAACGCCGGCGGCATCATCAATGTCTGCACCGAGTATCTCAATGACGGCGATGCCACGCTGGTGCGGCGCCGGATCGAGGGAATCCCTGTGCGGCTCGAGCAGATCTGGCGCGAGGGCTCCGAGACAGGCCAGGAACCTGCGGCCGTCGCTGATGCTATGGCACAGAGGCTGATCGGGAGGGCATAAGACCCGCGCATGCACGCGCTCGCCAACCCTGCACGATTCCTGCGCATCGCAAGGCCGACGACGCTCTGGCTGTTCCTTGTCGGTGCCGTCTTGACCGTCGGCGGGATGGCCGCTGGCCTGACGTTGACGCCGCCCGATTACCTCCAGGGCGAGACGGTGCGCATCATGTACATTCACGTCCCGTCCGCCTGGCTCGGAATGGCCGGATGGGGCGGCATCGCCGCAGCGTCGGTCAGCCAACTTGTCTGGCGTCATCCGCTTGCAGCAGTCGCCGGGCGCGCTGTCGCTCCCGCCGGCGCGATGTTCGCCGCGATTTGCCTGATGACCGGTTCCATCTGGGGCCGCCCGACCTGGGGCACATGGTGGGAATGGGACGGTCGGCTGACCTCGATGCTCGTGCTCTTCTTCCTCTATCTCGGATATATTGCTCTCGCTTCGGCGGAGCGGGAGCGAGGAGGCGAGGGGCGCATCGCCGCGATCTACGGACTCGTCGGCGCCATCAACCTGCCGATCATCCATTACTCGGTGCTGTGGTGGCGCACCCTTCATCAGGGCGAGAGTATCGGCCTGACCGGCTCGACTATCGACAATAGCATCCTTTGGCCGTTGCCTCTGACCATGATTGGCTTCACTTGCCTGTTCGCCGCGGCGGCGCTGATGCGGATGCGAGCGGAGCTTGCCGAAGCGAAGGTCGAGGCGCGGATGCGGAGGATGAACGCTTGAACCCCTGGCCCTTCGTCGCAGCTGCTTATTGTGTCGCGATCACGTTGACCGTGGGGCTGCTGGCGTGGGCGTATGTTTCGATGCGTCGCGCCGAAGCGGCCGCGGACGCGCTCAAGCGAAAATGAAACCCAAGAACCAGCGGCTCGTGCTGGTCAGCGCAGCCATCGTCGCCGTGCTCGTCGCAGTGCTCCTGGCGATGTGGGGCCTCAGAAACCAGGCGTCATACTTTTACACTCCAGCCGACATTGCCGCCGGGAAAGCAAATGATGGCGAAGCCATGCGGCTCGGTGGAATGGTCGAGCGGGGCTCGATCCGGCGTGGCGCCGATGGCGTGACCATCCGCTTCACCCTGACCGACGGAAAGGCCCAGATTCCCGTCGTGTTTCGCGGCATCGTCCCCGATCTCTTCCGTGAAGGTTCCGGCGCGGTCGCCGAAGGCCGCCTGGAACACGGCACGTTCGTCGCGGATACAATTCTCGCCAAGCATGACGAGCGCTACATGCCACCCGAGCTCGGTAATCTTGCCGCGGAGCATAAGGCCGGGAAGACGCTGGAGAAATGATCGCCGAGACCGGCCTTGCTGCGCTGTGGCTGGCTGCCGGACTTGCCGCGCTCCAGTTCATGTTCATGTTCGTCGAGCTTCGCGGGAGCGTCGCGCTTGCGCGACCGATGCGGTCGATCGCGGTCGTCCAAGGACTGCTGACGCTACTCGCGTTTGCGATGCTGCTGCTTGTCTTCGCCCGAAGCGACATGTCCGTGAAGCTGGTGTTCGAAAACAGCAGCGCGGTGAAGCCGTTCGTCTACAAGGTCGCGGGCGCGTGGGGCAACCACGAGGGCTCAATGCTCATGTGGGTGACGATCCTTGCGGCAGCGGGGGCGTTCGTGGCGCTCTTCTCCCGCCGCACGAGCGAGCGCACCCTGGTGGCCGCGCTCGGCGCACAGGCCGCACTTGCACTCGGCTTCTATGCATTCCTGCTGATTGCTTCCAATCCCTTTGCCCGGCTTTCGCCCGCGCCAATGGACGGGCAGGGGCTCAATCCGCTGCTGCAAGACCCGGGTTTGGCGTTCCATCCGCCGACGCTCTACCTCGGCTATGTCGGCCTTTCGGTAGCATTTAGCCTCGCGGTTGGGGCGCTCCTCACCGGTGAGGTGGACTCGCGCCTTGCCCGCGCGATGAGGCCGTGGGTGCTTGGCGCTTGGATCCTGCTGACGCTTGGCATCACTGCCGGCAGCTATTGGGCCTATTACGAGCTGGGCTGGGGCGGCTACTGGTTCTGGGATCCGGTAGAGAACGCGTCGCTCATGCCATGGCTCGCGGCAACCGCGCTGCTGCATTCGATCAATGTGCTCGCCGCGCGCGGCGCCTTGAAGGCGTGGACGATGATGCTCGCGGTGATCGCCTTTTCTATGTCAATGGTCGGCACGTTCCTGGTCCGCTCCGGCATCCTGACCTCGGTCCACGCTTTTGCCATCGACCCGGAGCGTGGAACCTTCCTGCTCGCGCTGCTTGCCATTTACGTCGGAGCAGCGTTCGCCCTGTTCGCCTGGCGCGGGGCTACGCTGAAGGAAGGCGCACCCTTTGAGCTAGTGAGCCGCGAGAGCGGCCTAGTCGTGAACAATTTGCTGCTGACCGTCGTGCTGGGCGTGGTGTTCGTGGGCACGCTGTATCCGCTGTTCGTTGAAGCGGTGAGCGGCGAGAAGCTGTCCGTCGGCGCGCCATATTTCAACGCGGTCGCAGGCCCATTGGCGCTCGTCCTGGCCGCGTTGGTCGGGGTCGGTCCCTTGCTCGCGTGGCGACACGAAGGCCGGCCTGTGCTCAGGCAACTTCAAGTGCCGGCGCTGCTCGGCGTTGTGGCGCTCGCAATCACCACCATCATCGCGCCGGACATGCACATCCTCCCACGGCTCGGATTCACTGTTGGCACCTACCTGGTGGGAGCGAGCATCCTTCCGCTCGTGCGGCGTAATCCGTGGCGAGCGCCGCTCGCCACGTGGGGCATGGTCGTCGCACATTTCGGGATCGCCGTTGCGCTTCTCGGTATGGCGGCGAACGCAGCCTTCACGAGCGAAAAGCTCGCGGTCGTCCAGCCCGGTGAGATCCTGAACGTCGGCCCTTGGCAGGTCCAGCTGCAGGACGTCACTCCGACTGCCGGCAAGAACTGGACCGCCGTGGAAGCCGAACTTCAGGCGAGCCGCGGCTCCGGAATCGTCACGCTCAAGCCTCAGTCGCGGTACTTCACGGATCCGCCGACCGAGACCAGCGAATCGGCGATCCGCACCTTCTGGAATGGCCAGCTTTATACAGTAGTTGGGAAAGCCGATCCGTCCGGCGGATGGCAGCTAAGATTGTGGTGGAAGCCTTTCGTGACGCTTATCTGGGCCGGAGGCGCGCTGATCGCCTTGGGTGGGGCGCTCGCGATGCTCGGCCGAGTCTGGCGGCTCCGGCGCGGCCATGAAGCGAGGGCCGAATGGCGCAGGGAGCGGTACGCATGAGCCGCGCCCTTCGCTTTGCGCCGCTAGCGCTGATGCTGTTGCTGATCGCCGCGCTGGTATGGCGGTTGGCCACTCCGCCCGACACCAATGTTCACTCGACGTTGCAGGGAAGACCGGTGCCGGTCTTTGATCTCAATGCAGCGCTTCCGACGAAGCCGGGGCTCGCGTCGACCGACCTCGCAACAGGCCAGCCGCGCCTGCTCAACATCTTCGCAAGCTGGTGCGTCCCGTGTGTTGCGGAAGTGAAGGTGCTGCAGCAGCTCAAGAGGCGAGGCGTTCCAATCGACGGCATCGCGGTTCGCGATCGGCCCGAGGACCTGACCGATTTCCTCGCTCGCAACGGCGATCCGTACGAGCGGATTGGGAGCGATCTGCAGAGCCAGGTGCAGATCGATCTTGGTTCGTCGGGTGTTCCGGAAAGTTTCATCATCGATGGCAAAGGCGTGATCCGGTACCAGCACATTGGCGCGATCGAGCAGGAGGATCTCCCGCTCATTATGTCGAAGCTGGAGCAGGCTCGGTGAGGCGGCTCGTGCTTCTTGTTGCGCTGATGATCGCGCAGCCCCTCCTGGCGGACAGTAACTTGCCGCCCGCGTACTGGTCGAACCGCCAGCTGCCCGATCCCAAGCAGGAGGCGGAGGCCCAAGCGCTGATGGAGCAGGTGCGCTGTCTCGTCTGCCAGGGCCAATCGATCGCGGATTCGGATGCGGAGCTGGCTGGCGACATGCGCGATCTCGTGCGTCGTCGCATCGCAGCGGGGGAAAAGCCTTCCGCAATTCGTGCGTGGCTCATCCAACGCTATGGCACATGGATCAGCTACAAGCCGACGAACGAACCCGCCGCTTGGCCACTTTGGCTTGCGCCGCTCGCGCTGTTGCTCATCGGGGCCTGGCTCATTCGCCGCAGAATTAAACTGAAGGCCAGGGCCTGATGGGCTGGGTCATTCTGGTCATCCTGATCGGCGCCAGCGTCGGCGCACTTTGGGTGCTCGGCGTTCGCAAGGCGCCGCTCACCGTCAGCGCAGCCATGCTTTTCCTCGCCGCCGTAGGCTACGCCCTCCAGGGCAGTCCCGACCTGCCGGGTGCTCCGGCATCGAGCCAAGAAGCGCGAGACTATTTTCCGCTCACCGAGGCCCGGCACGCGTTCTTCGGCGATTTCACGCCTGCGGAGCCGTGGCTGCGCATGTCCGAGGCACTCGCCCGTGACGGCGAGGGCGAGGATGCGGTGAACATTCTCCAGAACGCCGTGCGCCGCTATCCCGGCGATCCGCAACTGTGGATCGGCCTCGGCAATGCGCTTGTCGATCACGCACGCGGGGTCACTCCGCCGGCCGAGATCGCGTACCGGCGCGCAGCGGCGGTGGCGCCCGGACATCCTGCGGCTCCGTTCTTCTATGGACTAGCGCTCGCGCGTTCCGGCGACCGGCAGAGTGCAGTCGAGATCTGGAAGCGCATACTGGCCAAGGCGCCGCCCAACGCGAGCTGGCGCCCGCTCATCGAACAGGGGATCGCGGCGCTGGACGCGCCTTCACCTCACGCCGGTTCGTAAGGAAGCCCGAGCGCTTCGGCGACCGCCTCGTGGCGAATCTTGCCGCCCGAGACGTTGAGCCCGGCAGCCAGGTGCGGATCCTGGCGCATCGCTTCCTCAGCACCGAGCTTCGCAATCCTGAGCGCGAACGGCAGCGTCGCGTTGTTGAGCGCGAAGGCGCTGGTCCGGGCGACCGCGCCGGGCATGTTCGCGACGCAGTAATGGATGACGCCGTCGATCTCATAAACGGGGTCGGCATGCGTGGTCGCGTGCGATGTTTCGAAGCAGCCGCCCTGGTCGATCGCGATGTCGACCAGCACCGATCCGCGCTTCATCGTCTTCAGCATGTCGCGCGTGACGAGCTTGGGCGCGGCCGCGCCGGGAACGAGGACCGCGCCGATCACCAGCTCCGCCTTTTCGACCGCGTTTGCGATTGCCGCACGCGAGGCGAAGGCCGTCTTGATCTGACTCGAAAAGAACATGTCGAGCTCGGCGAGGCGCTCCATGTTGATGTCGTAAATCGTGACGTCCGCGCGCATGCCGACCGCCATCTGCGCGGCGTTCACGCCGGCGACGCCGCCGCCCAGGATCGCAACTCGGGCAGGGTTCACGCCGGGAACGCCGCCGAGCAGCACGCCGCGCCCGCCCTGTTCCTTCTCGAGATAGTGCGCCCCGACCTGGACCGACATGCGGCCCGCGACTTCGCTCATCGGCTTGAGTAGCGGAAGGGATCCGTTTTTCGATGTGACCGTCTCGTAGGCGATGCAGGTGGCGCCCGACTTCATGAGGCCCAGCGCCTGATCCTTGTCGGCGGCAAGATGGAGGTAGGTGAACAGGATGTGCCGCGGTTCGAGCAGGGCGATCTCCTGTGGCTGCGGCTCCTTGACCTTCACGATCATGTCCGCGGCCTTGAACACCGACGGTGCATCGGGGAGGATCTTGGCTCCTGCCTTTTCATAGGCCTTGTCGGGGCAATCGATTCCGTTGCCGGCGTGGGTTTCCACGACCACCTCATGACCGTGGGCAACCAGCTCGGCGACCGAAGCAGGGGTCAGACCGACCCGATATTCATGAACCTTGATTTCCTTGGGCACTCCGATGCGCATTTATTCGTTCGCTCCGATTGATGGTTGCGCGCGCCTATAGACGGGCTTTTTGGGTCTGTCCCCTTCGATTGCAGGGCCGTAAAGGCAGTGCTAGTGGAGCGCGGCGGTGAGCGAGACCCTTGCTCGCGGCGCGGGGGAAGCGAAGCGGCCGTCTGTCCAGTCTGAACCTTCAAACATGAACATCACCGCGACTGGAGCCGCTGTCACCGACACGCCGGACGACACTTCCCACGGCCACGCCCGTGGGCCTCTGTACAAGCTCGTCATCGGCGCGATCGGGATCGTCTATGGGGACATCGGTACCTCGCCGATCTACGCTTTCCGTGAGACGTTCGCGGGGCACCACACGCTCATCCCCGACCGGCTGCACATCTACGGAGTGCTGAGCCTCATCTTCTGGACGATGATGATCATCGTGACGCTGAAGTACGTCACGATCATCATGCGCGCGGACAACAAGGGAGAGGGGGGCAGCCTGGCGCTGCTGGCCCTGATCAACCGCACGTTAGGCGGAAAACGGCGATGGACGAGCGGCATAATCCTGCTCGGCGTGTTCGCGACCGCGCTATTCTATGGCGATTCGATGATTACTCCGGCGGTCTCCGTGCTTTCCGCCGTGGAGGGTTTGACGACGGTGCAGGCAGGCTTGCAGCCGTTCGTGGTGCCGATCGCAGTCGGAATCCTCGTCGGCCTGTTCCTGCTCCAGTCGCGCGGCACCACCAAGGTTGGGCTGCTCTTCGGGCCCGTCATGATCCTCTATTTCATCACGCTGGCAGTGCTCGGTATCATGCACATCATGGACGATCCGGGGGTAATCCTCGCGATGTTCAACCCAATCCACGCGGTGAAGTTTTTCACGACGGACTTCATGCGCGCGTTCGTTGCGCTCGGGTCGGTCGTTCTGGCGGTCACCGGGGCCGAAGCGCTCTACGCGGACATGGGGCATTTCGGCCGCAAGCCGATCCGCATCTCGTGGCTCTACTTCGTGCTTCCGGCGCTGCTTCTGAACTATCTTGGCCAGGGCGCGATGATCCTTTCGGCCGAGCCGCACACCGCGCTCGCCAAGGTCAAAGACCCGTTCTTCTACATGGCGCCCGACATGTTCCGGCTGCCCCTGGTGTTCCTCGCGACAGCCGCTGCGATCATCGCCAGCCAGGCGGTTATTTCGGGCGCATTCTCGGTGACTCAGCAGGCGATCCAGCTCGGCTTCGTCCCGCGCCTCCGGATCACGCATACCAGCGAGGCCGCCGCCGGGCAGATATACATCCCCATCGTGAACTGGGCGCTGATGACGATGGTCATCTTGCTCGTTCTGACGTTCCAGAGCTCCTCGAACCTGGCTGCAGCATACGGAATTGCCGTAACGGGCGCGATGCTGATCGACAGCATCCTGATTTCCGTGGTCCTGCGGCAGATGTGGAACTGGAATCGTTACGCGGTCGCCGCGCTGCTCGTGCTCTTCTTCACGGTCGATTTCTCTTACCTGTCCGCGAACCTTCTGAAGATTCCGGCCGGCGGCTGGTTCCCGCTGCTCGTAGGCGCAATCGCCTTCACCTTCCTCACTACCTGGGCAAAGGGACGGCAGCTGATGATCGCCCGGATGAACGAGGCGAGCCTCCCGATGGAGATATTCATCAAGTCGGCGGCGCCGAGTGCCGCCCGCGTTCCCGGCACGGCCGTCTTCATGACCAGCTCGGCAAGCGGAGTCCCGCACGCCCTCCTGCACAATCTCAAGCATAACAAAGTGCTTCACGAACGGGTGATCCTGCTCACGGTGCGGATCGAGGACGTTCCCTACGTCATGACCGGAAAGCGCCTGGAGACGAAGGATTACGGGGCGGGCTTCTACCGCGTGGTCCTGCGCTACGGCTTCATGGAGGAGATCGACGTCCCCGCGGCACTCGCCCAGCTCAAGCAGATCGGCGCGCAGTGCAAGATGATGGATACGAGCTTCTTCCTCGCCCGCCAGACCCTGCTTGCGTCGTCGCGGCCCGGAATGGCGATCTGGCGCGAGAAGCTCTTCGCCTGGATGCTCCGCAACGCCGAAAGCGCGATGGAATTCTTCAAGCTCCCGACCAACCGCGTGGTCGAGCTGGGGAGCCAGGTCGAAATCTGAACCATCGCGCAGCTCCGCGCATTGCGGCGGCATGGCTGAAAGCATTTCCTGGGTCGCGACCGTCGCGACGATCATCGCTGCATTCATGACCGCATCCAACCTTGGTTCACGTGTGACCGGATTAGGCTTCGCGGTTTTCACGGTTGGTGCTCTCTGTTGGACCACGACGGGCATCATCACCCACCAACCCGCGCTTCTCTGGGCCAATGTCGTGCTCACCGTTCTCGACATCTTCGGCGTGTGGCGTTGGCTCGGACGTCAGGCGAAAGTGGAGGAGGGAGCGAGAGCCGCGGCGGAGGCCAGCGAGGAAACACCTGGCGAGGCGCTATTCCCCGTTTCCTTACTCGCGCGGGCGCCGGTGCGTTGCGGACCCACCGAGGTCGGACGCTGCATCGATGCCATGGCGGGCTGCCGAAGCGGGCAATTGGACTATGTTGTCGTGTCCGAAGGTGGCATGGCGGGAGTGGGCGAGACGTTGCGCAAGGTGCCGTGGGCAGGTGCTGAGGTCGATAACGAGGCCCTTCTAATCTGGACGAGCGCCGAGGCATTCAACCGATTCGAGGAGCTACCACGCGATCAATGGCCGGCGCGCTGATTGTTACGGCCGAGCTCGGCGCCGAGGATTTCGCCTGGCTCGAGCGACTTCGCCGCGCTCATTATCCGCCGGGCCGCAACCAGGTTGCGGCGCACTTCACCATGTTCCACGCCCTGCCGCTATCCGCTGAGGGAGAGCTGCGGTCACGGCTGAAGCAAATGGCAGCGCAACGGCCACCGCCTGCCCGGATTGAAGGACTGATGGACCTGGGCGGCGGCGTCGCCTTTCGGGTCACTTCACCCGACCTCGACCGAATTCGCGACGAGCTTGCCACCGGACTTCACGGCCTTCTCTCTGCGCCGGACAGCGGCGGGTGGCGCCCTCACATCACCGTGCAAAACAAGGTCCCACCGAAGACCGCTCGGGCACTCATCCAATCGCTCGAACGGGACTTTCATCCTCGTTCGCTCGCAATCCATGGCCTGGGAGTGCACCGCTATCTGGGTGGCCCGTGGGAGAGAATCGCGGTTTATCCGTTCCGCGCTTAAGTGATTTCGCCGATCCCGTCGCAGCTGAGGTCAAAGGCGGCGAGACCGGATTCGAGCACGGACGCGAGCATCGGCTGCTCCATCAGCTCGTCGATCGCTTCTTCATTGCTTTCACCGACGAGGTCCTGGGCTTCCTGCATCGCCTCGTCCCAGTCCGCCGCTTCGTAGGTCCCTTGGCCGACCCAGCAAAAGGCGATGACCTCCGCCAGCTGGTCCTCGCCAAGGTCCTCGAAGACTGCTCGAAGCTCTTCCTCGACGCTGTCGTTGATCTCGTCCTCGAGGACGCTCAGCGTGCCTTCCTGCTCATCATCGACATTGTCGGGGTCCTCGCCTCGATCATAGTCGCTCGCGGTCTGGGCCTCATATTCGCGGGCCCGGAGGACGATCCGGCAAAGCGTGTCGAGCGGTGTCAGCGGGTCCATTCAAGCCTCGTAATCTTTCAGGCTCAACGACAGCAGCTGTAAGCGGTTCCTCGCGTTGACCGCCCCAGAACGCACACCTATATCCCGCGCCGCCCGCGCCCGAAAGCGGCGCGTTCATCAGCCTCATGGGGCGGAGTAGCTCAGCTGGTTAGAGCAGCGGAATCATAATCCGCGTGTCGGGGGTTCAAGTCCCTCCTCCGCTACCAAATTACAAAGACTTAGCACGAATTGCACTAACTTTCGGGTTTACAAGAAAGCGCCGATATTTCTGCAAGTTTACACTTGTTGGCTGCTAACTCTTTGGTTTCTTTGGAAGAGCATCGGATTCTTCGCCCACGAGCTTTACACGGTCCGTGGGCTGGCCTTGCCCGATCTTCCAGAGGTCGTATTCCGTGAGCCCTTGTGCGTCAGCTGGATCCCTCGAGTGGATCGTAATCTTGTCTAAGTGAATCTCGATCGAACCGATCTCGAGGCCGGCTCTGGATGCGGCTGCGATCACGCGTTTGATCTCCGCTGACGCGGGGAATTTCGAATTGCTGGGCATTGCGGTCTCCCACCATTGTGAGGGTTTTTGGAATGGGTTCGCGGCCGCGCCCCTGACGGGACGCTCCGAACCCAGAAAAAGATGTGGGAGAGATCGGCCTATTCTGGCGCTTCGACGCAGCGGTCGCCCAGAGTACTCTGCGATCCGAAATGAGACGGCGCGACTTAGTGCTGGTTCAAGGGTGGTTTCTGACCTGC
>DASUCP010000004.1:0-17346 GCA_036275975.1 Sphingomicrobium sp. | reverse complement strand
GCGAGCAGAAGCAGCGCGACGATGTTGGTGATCTTGATCATTGGGTTCACGGCCGGGCCTGCGGTGTCCTTGTAGGGATCGCCCACCGTGTCGCCGGTTACCGCGGCCTTGTGAGCCTCGGAGCCCTTGCCGCCGTAATTGCCGTCCTCGATATACTTTTTGGCGTTGTCCCACGCGCCGCCGCCGCTGGTCATCGAGATGGCGACGAACAAGCCGGAGACGATCACGCCGAGCAGCAACGCACCGACAGCGGCCAGCCCGTTCTCCTTGCCCGCGACTGCGCCGATCACGAAGTAAACGACGATCGGGGCGAGCACCGGAAGAAGCGACGGGATGATCATCTCGCGGATCGCCGCGCGGGTGACGAGGTCGACCGTGCGCGCATAGTTCGGGCGAACCGAGCCATCCATGATGCCGGGATTGTCCCGGAACTGCCCGCGCACTTCCTCGACGACCGCACCGCCGGCGCGTCCGACGGCGGTCATGCCCATTGCTCCGAACAAGTAAGGCAGGAGCGCGCCGAGCAGCAGGCCGACGATCACGTAGGGATTCGAAAGGCTGAACAGAGCGTTGAGATCGCTGGTGACGCCGATCTGGCCGCCGAACTCCTTGAGGTCGGCAGTGTAGGCGCCGAACAGCACCAGCGCGGCAAGGCCGGCCGAGCCAATCGCATAGCCCTTGGTGACGGCCTTGGTCGTGTTGCCAACCGCGTCGAGCGCGTCGGTGCGGGTGCGCACGTCCTCCTCGAGGCCCGACATCTCGGCGATGCCGCCGGCATTGTCGGTCACCGGGCCATAGGCGTCGAGCGCGACGACCATGCCTGCAAGCGCAAGCATCGCCGAAGCCGCGAAGGCCACACCGAGGAAGCCCGCCAACTGGTAGCTGGCGATGAGACCGACGATGATGACGATCGTCGGGAGCGCCGTCGACTCAAGGCTGATGGCAAGGCCCTGGATGATGTTGGTGCCGTGGCCGGTCTGGCTCGAGCGGGCGATCGACTGCACCGGGCGATAGTTGGTGCCGGTGTAGTACTCGGTGATCCACACGATGAGCGCGGTCACCGCGAGGCCGATCAGGCTCGAGTAGAACAGGTCCATGCCGGTGAAGGCGCCGCTGACGGCTCCCGTCGCCGCATCGACATTGCCGCCGATCTGGCCGTTGAGGTTATCGCCGAGCGAAACCTTGAACGCCGCGTAGATCGCCGGAATCGCGAGGATCGTCGCGGTCCAGAAGCCCTTGTAGAGCGCGCCCATGATCGAGCCGCCTTTTCCGAGGCGGACCATGTAGGTGCCGATGATCGAGGTGATGATGCAGACGCCGCCGATCAGCAGCGGGAGGATCATCAGCGGCAGGAGCAAAGGCGAGGAGCCGAGCGCTAGCGCGACCGACACCATGGTGATGCCGACGGTGACGACATAGGTTTCGAACAGATCGGCGGCCATGCCCGCGCAGTCGCCGACATTGTCGCCAACGTTGTCGGCGATGACGGCCGGGTTGCGAGGGTCGTCCTCAGGAATTCCGGCTTCGACCTTGCCGACGAGGTCGGCGCCGACGTCCGCGGCCTTCGTGAAAATGCCGCCGCCGAGACGGGCGAAGATCGACACCAGCGAGGCGCCGAGCGCGAGGGCGGTCAGCGCATTCACGACCGCGCGATCGTTGGGGGCGTACCCGCCGGGCCCGGTCAGGTACCAGAACAGCACCGCAATTGCGAGGAGCGCGAGACCGGCGACGAGCAGGCCGGTGACGGCCCCCGCCCGGAACGCGGTGGTCAGGCCCTTTTGAAGGCTTCCGCGGGCAGCCTCGGCGGTGCGCACGTTGGCGCGAACCGAGATGTTCATTCCGATGAAGCCGGCCGAGCCGGACAGGATCGCGCCGATGAGGAACGCGACTGCCGACAGCGGCTTCAGGAAGATGCCGATGATGACGGCGACGATGATTCCGACGATGGCGATCGTCGTGTACTGGCGCTTCAGGTAGGCGGCAGCGCCCTCCTGGATGGCGGCAGAGACTTCGACCATGCGCTGGTTGCCGGGCGACAGCCCGAGCACCTGGCGGCTGGTGACAATACCGTAGAGCACGGCGATGATGCCGCAGATAATGGCGACATAAAGCAGGTTGGAGCCGGAATTCATGGGTTCACGCTTCTCGTTTCTTTAGGCGAGTGGGCGCGGCCGCAAGAAACGCGGCGGCCCTCAGGTCGGCGGCTTTAGGGGGCGTTTGCGCGGCTTGCAACCGCGCGAGCTGAACGGCTTAGCGAATGAGAAGGGCGAACATCATCCCGCAGGCGAGCCCGCTAAGGCCGACCAGCCACTGGCGCAGCGGGAACCGTGCGATGCTCATGACCCTGATGCTCAAACCCTAGCCTTTCCGGCAGCCTGACCCGCTTGCCGCCGCTGGTGAGCGATATTCGTGGCTCTCCCTCGGACAGCATGCCGATCCGGGAGACTTTGGTGCCCTTTGGTAAAGAAAGGCTTGCCGGGTCGACGTCAGCCCCCACCGCGGCGAGCAGGGCATAATCATCGCCGCCGGTGGCGGCGAACAAGCGGGAAGCAACATCGTCGCCCCGCTCGGCGACGAACGCGCTCGACAGCGGCAGCTGGTCGAGATCGATCGCGATCACGCAGCTGCTCGCCTCGGCCATGCGCTTGGCGTCGAGCAACAGTCCGTCAGAGATGTCCATCATGGCGTGCGCATCGGGCGCGAGCGCCTGCCCGGCGCTCAGCTGCGGAATGGGACGACGGTAGATGTCGACCAATGGGCCGGCTGCATTTCGATCGGCCTGCAATTGAGCGAGACCCGCTGCCGCGTCGCCTAGCGTGCCCACGAGCCACAGAGCATCACCCGGACGCCCGCCGGCGCGATCGGGCACAATGCCCGAAGCTCGGCCGATCACAGTCATGCCGAAGACCTTCGCTGCCCCATTTGGAAGAGCGATCGTATCGCCGCCGATCAACGGCAGGCCGTAGCTCTCACACGCATGCTCGACGCCGGTCAGGAATTCGTCGTCCCAGCGGTCGTTGCCCGACATGCTCATCGACAATAGAGCTCCCGCCGGCGAAGCGCCTTTTGCGGCGAGATCCGACAGGTTCACCGCAACCAGCTTCCACCCAACGCTTGCGGGCGGATCGTCTCCGCGGAAGTGGACGCCCTCTGCAATGCTGTCGTGCGTGATAACCAGGCCGTCGAGCACGGCGACGTCGTCGAGCAAGCCGCGCGCCTCTGGCGCCGTCGCGATGCCGCGCAGCCGCTCGATGAGATCCCTCTCGCGCATCACTGCGCCGGGGCCCCGCGCGCCTCCCTCGCGATCGCGTCGAGAAGGCCATTCACGAATCCGCTTTCGCGCTTGTCGTAGAAGGCGTGAGCGACATCGACATATTCGGAAATGACGGAGCCGACGGGGACATCGGCGCGAGCAATCAGCTCGTAGGCGCCGGCGCGGAGAATCGCCCGCATGGGTCTGTCCAGCCGCTCCAGACTCCAGCCTTGAGCGAGCCGTCCGGCAATCAATCCGTCGATCTCTTCGCGCCGCGCGTCGGCACCGATCACCACGTCATCGAAGAAGTCGCGCTCGGCCTCATGATATTGCTCATCCTCGATCGTGGCGCCGAGCCGGTGATCGTGAAATTCCTTCAGGAGCCGCGGCAGGGGGGTTCCTTCCATCTCGTGCTGGTAAAGCGCCTGGACCGCCGCAAGCCGGGCAGCCGATCGGGAAAGGGAACGCGTCTGGCTCATGCCTGATTGGCACTAGCCTTCACATCCGCCGCAAGGAAGGGCTGGAGAGAGGCGAATACCTCATCGGGCGCTTCCCACGGCACGAAATGGCCGGCATTCGGCACGCGTACGATCGTTAGATCGTCGACCAGCTGATCAAGGCCGTCGAGCTGCAGCGGGAGCAGCGCGGCGTCCTTCATTCCCCAGATGACCAGCGTCGGTACGCGGACCTTTGGGAAGGGGCGCAGCAGCCAGTCGGGCAGCGGCAGGGTCACGCCGGGAGGTGGCACCATGAGCTTCGAAGCGCGATACCAATTCAGCATGGCCGTAAGGCCGCCCGGCTGCGACCATTCGGCGATATATTGCTGGCGCTCGGCGTCGGGAATGATCGCCAGGTCGACGTGCCGTGAAAAGCTTTTCTCGAACAGCGCATCGTAGCCCATCGCTTCGACGGCTTTCTCGAACAGCTTCGACCGGAAGGCCGAGATATATTGCGATGCGGCCCGCTGTTCGGAACTCTCGATCAGGCTCTTCTGGAAGATGACTGGATGCGGCGCGTTGATGATCGCGAGCCGCGTCAGCCGCTCTCGCTCCTTTAAAGCCGCGCCCCAGGCGATCGCTCCGCCCCAATCGTGTCCGACCAGCGCGAATCGTTCGAAGCCAAGTGCATCGGCCAGAGCGAAGATATCGTCAACGAGCGTATCGGGCTCGTAGGCCTCGACCTCTTGCGGCCGGTCCGATCCGGCAAATCCGCGCTGGTCGGGCATGACGAGATAGAATTCCTGCTCCAGCCTTGGCGAGAGCTCGCGCCAGGTTCGGTGGGATTCGGGAAAGCCGTGGAGCAGGACGACCGGAGGATTCGACCGATCGCCGGCAAGCGCGACATTGAGAGTCACTCCGGTCCGCAGCGGGACCCGCCGGAACTCCGTCACGGATAGCTGACCGTGAGCGGCACCTCCGGAAGCGGAATGAACTCCTCGTCGTCGCCCGGGATCAGCGGGAAGCGCTGCGCCTTCCAGTCTTCCTTCGCCTGGTTGATTCGGTCGCGCGAGGACGAGACAAAATTCCAGAAGACGTGACGCGGGGTCGCGAAAGCTTGTCCTCCCATCAGCATGACCCGACCGCCGCCGGAGCTCGACAGCCGCGCTTCGTGCCCGGGGCGCAGGACGTAGAGCGTGAACAGCTGCAGCGGCTGCCCGTCGAGCTCGGCTTCTCCGCCGACAAGCATGATCGCGCGCTCATCCGCTTCTGCCTCGATCGGGATCGAGCCGCCGCTGAGCTCGATATCCGCGTAGATCGTCGGTGAATCGGAACGGATCGCGGCCGTCCTGCCCCACAGGGCGCCCATCAGCACGCGGGCGTGCACGCCGGCGTCTTCGATGACCGGCAGCAAATCTGCCGGCACATGGTCGAACGCGGGATCCACCTCCTCGCGTCCGTCTGGGAGGGCAAGCCAGGTCTGCATTCCGTAGAGACTCGGTCCAGTAGCCCGCAGATGTTGCGGCGAGCGCTCGGAATGGACGATGCCGCTTCCCGCGGTCATCAGGTTGATGGCGCCGGGTTCGATCACCGCGTGGCTGCCGATGCTGTCGCGATGCTCGATCGCGCCCTCGAACAGGTAAGTCACGGTCGCGAGATTGATGTGCGGATGCGGCCGCACGTCCATGCCGCGCCCGGCCGGAAGCCGCGCCGGCCCGAACTCATCGACGAAGATGAACGGCCCGACCATCGTGCGCGGCCGCGAAGGCAAAGTGCGGTTGACCTTGAAATCGCCGAGGTCGTGCGTGACCGGGGCAATGGTTTGGACGACGGGGCTTTCGACGGTGGCCATTACTGCTCTCCCGGTGCGTTCGCGCGGATCGACAATGCGTGGACTCGCGCGTCCATGAGGTCGCCGAGCGCGGCATAGATCATCCGCTGCCGCTCGACACGGTTCTTTCCGCTGAATGCCGGACTCTCGATCTTCAGGGTAAAGTGGCTTTCGCCTGCTGGATTGTAGCCGCCGTGACCGCGATGCTGCTCGCTGTCGTCGATCAGTTCGACCTCCGTCGGCGAAAGCGCCGAATTGAGCCGACGGAGCATTTCGGCTGCGACCGGTCCGGTTCTCGTAGAGTTCATTGACCCTATATAGATGGGCTGGCGTTGAGAATAAGGCATGCAGATCATCATTACGAAGGGCGAGCGGGAAGACGATATCGAAGCAATGCGCCCGGACGGCAGCAGTGTCCGAACCTCGTTTCCGCACAAGGGTCCGATTCCCCACGACGCCGTACATTTCTACGTGGAGACGTCGCTCGCCATTGGCGACGCATTTTGGGGAATGGTTGCTGCCGGCAGCCACCCCGAGGAAGTCGCCTCGATTGCCAAGGCGGGCGGCCACGCAAGTGCGAAACGCGCGGGCATTCCCGAATCGTCGATCGTGCGCCTTATTCAGGCTGAACGCGCCGTCGAATGTTTTGAGGCGGACTTGTGGAGCGGCAGCAGCAGTAACCCTGAGACAATCCGTGACGCCATCGCCGCAGGGTGCGAGCAGTCGCTCGTCCCCGCTCCGGAGATTAGCGACGACGCCATTCTGGAGATTCAGTCGAGCCTGAGGGATCTCGTCCGGCGCTGGCCGTCGTTGCCTGTGGGCGAACGCCTGGTTTTCCAATGGAGACTGGCAGCGTGAAGCAGGCGCGACTGCATGGGCGCGTCGAAGGGGCGAGGGCGAAATGCGCAGTCCCGGGATGCTCGGCGCCCGGTGAATTCAAGGCTCCGCTCGAGGTGGCCAATTTCGATGGCCCGGGGTCGTGGCGGTTCCTGTGCCTGGACCACGTTCGAGAGCACAACGCCAAGTACAATTTCTTCGAGGGGATGAGCGCGGACGAGATTACGCGAGCGCAGCATCCGCTCGCCGGCTGGGACCGTCCGAGCCGCAGGTTCGCCGCGAACGGCGCGGACCCGCCGCCGCGGTGGAGCGACTTCGCAGACCCGCTCGACGCGATCTCGATGCGGTTCGGGCAGGTTCGGGAGGCGGCCAAACCCTCACGTTTCAGTAATCCCGAGCAGAGAGCCCTGTCGGTGCTCGGGCTGGGCGAGGACGCCGACCGCCACTCGGTTCGCCAGCGCTACTCCCATCTGGTTCGCCGCTATCACCCCGACAAGAATGGCGGGGACCGCAGCCATGAAGGCCGTCTCGGTGAAGTGATCGAAGCTTACCAACTGCTGAGGAAGTCCGCGGCCTTCGCCTAGTCGCGGTCCGGCGCGCCGAGCGGGAAATAGGGCCGGAACGGCCGAGCTTCGTCGACAGCGCGCGCGACCACGGGATGCGCAAGTAGCCGCGCGCGATAGGCTTTCAGCCTCGGCCGGCTGTCTCCAATCTGCTCGACCCAGTCGGCGTAAAAGAGCGCGGGCGCTGCGGCGCAATCGGCCAATGTGAAGGTGCTTCCCGCCGCCCAGTCATTGTCGGGCAGGTTGGCCTCCAGCCAGTCGTAGGCGATCAGCAGGTTCTTGCGCCCCTGCTCCGCACCATATGCATCGCCCATGCCCTCAGGCCGCAACGCATGGTTGACCGAAGGCTGCATGTTCCCCTGCACGTAGAGGTCGAAGAAGCGGTCGAGAAAGCGTACACGCCGGCCCCGATCGCCCTCAGGAATCCAGACGTTCGGCCCCGGATGATGCGCCTGCAGATGCTCGACGATGCAGGTCACCTCGGGGATCACCTGCCCGTTGTCGACCAGCACCGGGAATTTGCCAAACGGCCAGATCCGCTTGAGCTCGGCATAATTGGTCTCGTCTTCCGGGACCTGCCGGTATTCAAACTCGGTTCCATCGGCCCAGAGGGGAATCAGCGCCTTCCAGCTGTAGCTGCTGAAGGGGTGTGCGTAGAGTAGGAGGCTCACCAGGCGCCCGCCTTGATCCGCTCGCGCAACTCGAGCTCGGCGGCGCTGGGTTCCTTGGTCGCGAACGTGCCGGTCTGGACTTCGCCTGTCGGTTCGTACGCCGAGAACACAACGCCTTTGTCGGACACGGCATGCTCGACCAGCTTCAGCGCGCCGGGCTTTTCCCAACCCTGGAAGATGCGCTTCCCGCGGCCGAGCAGAATCGGGAACCGCATCAGGATCAGCCGATCGATCAGCCGGGCGGACAGCAACGGCGGATAGAGCGTGCTGCTGCCCTGGATCAGCAGGTCGCGGCCTTCGCTTCGCTTGAGCTCCGCTACCGCCTCAGCCGTATCGCCCGACAGCTTGTAACTGTTTTCCCACCCCAGCGGCTCGTCCGAATGGGTCAGCACATATTTGTTGATGCGCTGGAATTTTTCCCCGATCGGATTGTCGCGATTGTCAGGCCAATAAGCGGCGAAGATGTCGTACGTCCGCTTGCCGAGAAGCAGGTCGTACTCGCCCATGATGACCTCATCGAACGGGCTGTCGCCCCAGTAGGGCTGGACCCATCCGCCAAGATGGAACTCGGCGGTTGGATCCTCCTCAGGCCCGCCCGGGGCCTGCATCACCCCATCGAGCGAGATGAAAACGGCTCCGGTCAGCTTACGCATCGGCCGGAACACCTTCGACGGCGGCGTCGAGGGCGGCGATGTCGATCTTCTTCATCGTCATCATCGCCTCGAACGCACGCCTGGAGCGCTCGCCGCCTTCATTCACCAGGTCCATGAGGCGCTGCGGCGTGATCTGCCACGAGAAGCCCCACTTGTCCTTGCACCAGCCGCACGCGCTCTCTTCGCCGCCGTCCTGTGTGATCGCATTCCAGTAGCGGTCGGTCTCTTCCTGGTTGTTAGTGAAGACCATGAAGCTGACCGCCTCGTTCGGCTTGAAGTTTGGCCCACCATTGAGGCCGACGAAGGGACGACCGAGAACGGTAAACTCGACGGTCAGCTCCTCGCCCTTCTCGCCGCCCGGGTAGTCGGTGACTGCGTCATGGGCGGAATCGACATGGCTGTCGGGGAAGACCGACGCATAAAATGTCGCAGCCTTCCTGGCCTCGCCTTTGTCGAACCAAAGGCAAGTGGTCATCTTGTTCGTCATTGACTCGCTCCCTGCTACTTGCCCCCGACCAGCGCGAACTCGGCGCCCTGCGGGTCTTTCCCGATCGCGATCCACTCGCCGGTCGGCACCTGGTGCGGACCCATGAGGATCGTTCCGCCCGTCGACTCCGCGGTTTCCTTGGCGGCGGAGATCGACGGCACGCGGATATAGAAGCGCCATTTGGGCTGCTGCCCGGGCATGGTGCCGCACAGCGCGCCGATGCGCTGGCCGTCGTGGTCGAGGAAGCGGTATTCGCCCATCTCGCCCATATCCATGAACTCGTCGCTGCCCCAGCCGAACTGCTCGCCATAGAAGCGCCGCGCTGCCGCGGGATCGCTCGTCGACAGCTCGTTCCAGCCGACGCGCTGTTCGGCGCTTGGGGAGAAGACGTCGCTGCGGCCGTTCGGGTCGTTGGCGGGCGGAATGGGCTTCATGATGTAGAAGGGTGCGCCTTGCGGGTCGGCGACCATGGCGATGCGGCCGACGTTCGGAATGTCGGTCGCGCCCACGTACGTCTTGCCGCCATTCTGCTCGATCGATGCGATGCTGGCATCGACGTCCGAGACATGGATGTAGCCGAGCCAGCTCGGCCGGGCTCCGTGCTGTTGCATCTCGGGCGTGAGTGGAAGCACGCCGCCGGCGAACTTGCCGTCGCTGCGGCCGATCATGCGATAGCCGTTATATTCGGGCGGACCTTCCTCTCCGATGGTCCAACCGACGACCGCGTCATAGAACGCCTTTGAGCCCTCCGGGTCCGGAGTCATCAGCTCGTACCAGATGAAGTCGCCGGTGGGGTTCGGACCCTCGTCATTGGCGTGACGTAGCGTAGGCGCATCTTGAGTGCGGATGTCAGACATCTCGACCTCCTTCTTCTTGAGTCGTTTCGATCAGTTCAGGCGGTGATTGGTGCCGCCTGCCGGGTCTGCTGCTGCGCGGTATCTAGAATTTTTTCGAAGCCGCCCCAGAACATGCGCTTCCCGTCGAACGGCGTCTCGCCCTGTGGCCGCAGGCTCTCGTCAGCCATGATCTTCGACCACGCTTCGTCGCGCTTGGCTTTGTCGGGCCATTCGATGAACGAGAAGACGACGCCTTCGCCATCCTCCGCCTTCACCGCGCGGTAGAAGTCGGTCACCTTGCCGTGAGACACGTCGTCGCTGAAGGCTTCGACAACGCGGGTCGCGCCATGTTGACGAAACATCTTCGCCATCTTCGAGGCGAGCTCGCGATAGGCTTCGCGCTTGCCTTGGGGCACAGGGACGAGAAACCCGTCGGTGTATGTGCTGTTGCCGGGGCTGCCTTCCTCGACGATTGCCTCGAAGCCGCCCATGACCATGCGCTTGCCGTCGAACGGCATCTCTTTGCCGGCCGCTTCGGCGATCTGCGGGTCGCTCATGAACTTCTCGTTGGCGGCGTCGCGAGCGCGCCGGTTGGGGTACTCGAACCAGGAGAAGACGATCTTTTCGTCCGGTTTCGCGTCGACTGCCTTGCGGAAATCGGTCACCTTTCCTTCGGGCACGTCGCTGTCCCAAGACTCGACCATCCGCTCGACCCCGATGTTCCGGACCAGCGGCGCGAAACCAGTCGCGTGCTTTTCATACGCAGCCTTGTTCGCTTCGGGCACCGGTACGATGAATCCTTCGAAGTAGGTCATGCTGCTGCTCCTTCCGGTTGAGATTGGTTCTCCGCGTAAACGGCGAGCTGATCGCTAAGCGCCTGCTGGAAAGCGGGTCGAGCTTCGCCACGCTTCACATATTCGGAGAGATTCGGGGTGTCGGAGAGCAATCCGCCTTTGCTCGCGAGCCTCAGCACCGTGATCATCATCAGATCGCCGATCGTGAAGCGGTCGCCCTCGAGCCATGGATCGTCGCCGAGCCGATCCGACACGCGCTTCAGCTTCAACCGGGCGAATTCGTCGGCGCTCGGCTTCCTGAGCTTCGCCCATTCCTGCTCACCATAAAAAGCGTCGAGCAGGACTCGGTGCTGCACAGCGGGTTCGACACTATTCAGCGCCGCATAGGTCCACTGGATCGCGCGGTACTTGCCCTGCAGGTCGCGTGGCAGAAGCGTTTCGCTCTGCTCGCCGATGTACTGGACGATCGCGCCCGTTTCGAAAATCTGGACGGTCCCGTCGTTAAAGCATGGCACCTGGTCGAATGGCTGTTCTTTCAGATAGTCGAGCGGACGTTGCTGGCTGAGCAGGCGGACGCGATAGTCGAGCCCTGCCTCCTCGAGCGCCCACCGGACGCGCAGGTCGCGGACAAGACCCTGTGCGAATTCGGGAACCCAGCGGAATGCCGTGATTTCGATCTCGGCGTTGGGATTGATCGGCATCGATTCGCTCCCTCAGATCGCGGTGGCGATAGCGTCGTGAACGGCATCCTTGCCCTGCTCGGCAGCGGAGGGATCCATCCACATGATTTCCCAGATGTGGCCGTCCGGGTCGGCTACGCTACGCCCGTACATGACCCCATAGTCCTGTTTCGGACTCGGATCAGCGGTGCCGCCGGCCGATACACCCCGCTCAATGGTCGAGTCGACGCTTTCACGGCTGTCCGCCGACAGGCACAGCAGCACCTCCGACCCGGCCTTCGCATCCGCGATCGGCCGCGGCGTGAACTGGCTAAACTTGTCGTGCGTCAGAAGCATGACATGGATGCTCTCGCTGAGCGTCATGCACGCCGCGGTTTCGTCGGTGAACCGCGGTTCGTTCACCGCACCTAATGCTTCGAGGAACGCCCGCGATTGCTGCAGATCAGTGACCGGCAGGTTGATGAAGATCATGCGTTGGTCGGCGCTCATTCTTTCCTCCCTTGCGACTCGATTCGCTTGTTTTTTGCGCTTGGAAGTTATAAATTGCAACTGTGGAGTTAGAAAAAGTAACCACATTTCGGCAAAGCGAGGAAAGACGGCGGTACGAGGACGCGTGCGGCCTCGCGCATGCGATGGAATTGCTCGGCGAGCGCTGGGCAATGCTGGTCCTTCGCGAGCTCGCCTACGGGCCGCGCCGCTTTTCCGAGCTGAAGGCGGATCTCAGGGGCATCAGCGCAAATGTTTTGGCGCAGCGTCTGACGGAGCTCGAAAACCGAAGTCTGGTGCGCAAAACGAAGCTTGCGCCGCCGGCGTCGATCCAGGTGTACGAGGCGACGGAGTGGGGGCTCGAAGTTGTCCCGCTCATCGCATCGCTTGGGCGCTGGGCCGCGCGCAGTCCGTGGCACAATCCAGCGCTCCAGATGAGTCATGTCTCGGTCATCATGTCGCTGCAGACCTTGCTCTCGACCGAGCTGGCAGAGGGGCTGGATGCCCGAATCGGTTTCCAGTTCGGCGACGTCAGCTATCTGACGACGCTCCACGATGGCCGACTCGACGTGGAGCGCGGGCCGCTTGAAGATTACGACGTCGTGTTCAGTGGAGCTCCGAGCGATATCGCCGCGGTGATCCACGGCGGCGCGCCTCTTGAAATGATCGAGGTCAAAGGAGACATGGAGCTGGCGAAGCGTTTCCGGACGCTGTTCCCGCTCCCGCCAAAAATTGGCTGAACATTGAGGCGCCGCTGCGCTTCCCCTAAGGCACCCGACATGACCGATCTTCCCAACGTTGACCCCGAGAGCCGCGCGGAGACGCTGATGGCCGCCCCCGACAAGATCGCCAGAGTGCGAGAATTGTTCGGCGTCGATTCCGACATGGAGGTGCCCGCTTTCAGCGAGGCCGACGAGCGCGTTCCCGATCTCGACCCGACCTACGTGTTCGATCCGGACACGACGCTGGCGATCTGCGCCGGCTTCGCGAAGAACCGGCGCGTGATGGTCCAGGGCTATCACGGCACCGGCAAGTCGACGCACATCGAGCAGGTGGCCGCTCGTCTCAACTGGCCAATGATCCGCATCAACCTCGATGCGCACATCAGCCGCATCGACCTTGTCGGTCGCGATGCTATCGTGCTCCGAGACGGCCAGCAGGTCACCGAGTTCCGCGAAGGACTTCTGCCGTGGGCGCTTCAGCACCCGGTGGCGTTGGTGTTCGACGAATATGACGCCGGACGACCGGACGTGATGTTCGTGATCCAGCGCGTACTCGAGGCCGAGGGCAAGCTCACCCTTCTCGATCAGAATCGCGTAATCCGGCCCAATCCTTGGTTCCGCCTGTTCGCCACCACGAACACGGTCGGTCTCGGAGACACGACCGGCCTCTATCACGGCACCCAAGCGATCAATCAGGGCCAGATGGACCGCTGGAACATCGTCACGACACTCAACTACCTGCCGGCGCAGGTCGAGGCGCAGATCGTGCTCGCCAAGTCCGGCGAATATGATGAGCCGGACGGCAAGGCGATCGTCGACAAGATGATCAAGGTCGCCGACCTAAGCCGCCAGGGATTTATCAACGGCGACATCTCGACCGTGATGAGTCCACGCACCGTGATCAGCTGGGCGCAGAACGCGCACATCTTCGGCGATATCGGTTACGCCTTCCGCGTTTCGTTCCTCAACAAGTGTGACGAATCGGAGCGGCCGCTGATCGCCGAATATTATCAGCGCGTGTTCGGCGAAGACCTGCCGGAGAGCGTGGTCGGAAAGGCCAGCTGAGAATCGCTGATGCCTGCAGCGACAATTCGCTGTCCTACAGCCGGCACGACGTGCAAGCCCCGATCCATGTACGATTTGGCTCGTCTCCAACTCGATTCTAGCGAACCCGGTAGCAAGATGGCGCGCGCGCGCGCGCGTAGGACTGCTGCAATCGCTGCGTTTCGCGGGAAAGTGGGCCGCTGATGGCCGAGCGGATCGAGCTTTTTCGCCGCGCACTCGCGGGCGCCTCACGCGCCATTGCGAAAGATCCGGAAGCGGAGGTCGTATTCGCGTCGGACATCTCGTCGACGTCGGGCAAGACGGCGAGGGTGCCGTCGCCCGGACCGGGGCTCGAACGCAAACTCGTCGCGGAGGCGCGCGGTGCGGCAGACTCCGCGGCGCTTCGCCTCCGCTATCATGACCCGCGTCTGCATGCGCGAACCGCGCCAATGGACATGGACGCGCGCGCCGTTTTCGATGCGCTGGAAATGGCGCGGGTCGAAGCGCTTGGTGCGCGGTCGATGGGTGGTGTCCGGGAGAATCTGACCCACCTCACGGAAGCTCGAGTGCGCAGTGACGCCATCGTTCGCGCGCGCAATGCCGAGGAAGTCCCGCTTTCGACGGCCGTCGCGTTGATCGCCCGCGAGCGCCTGTCGGGCGAAGCCCCGCCGAAAGCCGCGCTCGCCGGTCTCAAGCTGATCGCTCCCTGGATCGAGGACAAAGCCGCGGCGGAGCTCGACGCCCTTGCGCTGACGCTCGACGATCAGGCGGCATTCGCCAAGCTCTCGCGCCGGCTGCTCGAAGATCTCGATCTCGCGGCTGCGGAAGAGCCGCTGGAGGAGGAACCGGACGAATCCGGCGACGAAGCCGAGGGCGACGAAGGTGGCAGCGAAGACAGTGCCGAGCAGGGCGACGAGGGAACGCCGGGTGGCGGCGACGTCGAGATGCGGGGCGAAGAGGTCGAGGACGACACCGCCGAGGGCGAGGCCAGCCAGGAAATGGAGGTCGGCGAAGAGGAAGCCAGCACCGGCGACGAGCTCGGGGACAACGTGTTTGCCTCTCCGAGCCGGCGCAACTGGGACCTGTCGCCGATCACCGACTACAAGGCGTTCACGACGCGGTTCGACGAGATCGTCGAGGCAGATGAGCTGTGCGACGAAGAGGAGCTCGGGCGGCTGCGCGCCTACCTCGACCAGCAGATGGGCGGGCTTTCAAACGTGGTTACGCGGCTCGCCAACCGTCTGCAGCGGCGGCTGCTGGCTCAGCAGGCGCGCAGCTGGGACTTCGACCAGGAGGAAGGGCTCCTCGACGCAGCGCGGCTGGCGCGCGTCGTCGTCAGTCCAGGCCATTCGTTGAGCTACAAGATCGAGCGCGACACCGAGTTCAAAGACACGGTCGTTTCGCTGCTGATCGACAATTCGGGCTCGATGCGCGGCCGGCCGATCGCAATCGCGGCGATCTGCGGCGACATCCTGGCTCGGACGCTGGAGCGTTGCGGAGTGCAGACCGAAATCCTCGGCTTCACCACCCGCGGGTGGAAGGGCGGACAGAGCCGCGAGGCGTGGCTTACCGCGGGGCGGCCGCCCAACCCTGGCCGCCTCAATGACCTAAGGCACATCGTCTACAAGCGCGCCGACGAGCCGTATCGCCGATCGCGGCGCAACCTGGGGCTGATGATGCGCGAGGGCCTGCTCAAGGAAAATATCGATGGCGAGGCTCTGCTGTGGGCGCACAATCGTCTGATCGCCCGGCCCGAGGAGCGGCGGATCCTGATGGTGATCTCCGACGGCGCCCCGGTCGACGATTCGACGGCAAGTGCGAACGGCGGCTCCTATCTCGAGCGGCACCTGCGTCAGGTGATCGAATGGATCGAGAAGCGGTCGACGGTTGAGCTCATCGCGATCGGCATCGGCCACGACGTGACTCGCTATTACGAGCGCGCAGTCACCATCATGGACGCGGACCAGCTCGCCGGAGCGATGGTCGAGCAACTCGCCAGATTGTTTGAAAGTCCCTGAAAAAAGTTGGGCCCGACGCGGCTGGCGCGTCGGGCCCCCCTCGTTACGCGACGCGAGGGAATGTGTCCGTCTCCGGACGCGACAGGGAAAAGGGGATAACCCCGTCGAACCAGGGGCTTGTACCTGATTCGCGGACAATCGAAGCTGAACGCAGGGTGCAGCCTGCGTTCATGAATTTCGTAATGAAGTCAGCTGGTTAGAGCGGGCTCAGGCGGCCTGTTCAGCGACCTTCTTCGCAATCTCTTTCTTGAGCTTGCGCACCTTGGGGCTGAGTTTGTCGTTGCTGGTCTTCAGAAGCCAGTTGTCGAGCCCGCCGACGTGCTCGACTGATCGGAGGCCATGCGTCGACACGCGCAGCTTCACGCTCAGCCCGAGGGCGTCGGAAATCAGCGTCACGTTCTGCAGGTTCGGCAGGAACGTCCGCTTGGTCTTGTTGTTGGCGTGGGAAACATTGTGTCCCACCTGCCGGCCCTTACCGGTCAGCTCGCAAACCCGCGACATGGTCTAAATCCTGATTTTCTGGACGAGCCAAAGGCCCGAAGAGCGCTGCCCGTTAGCGGTTCGGGCCCTCTTCGTCAACGCGTCGGGGCAACTCGCGGCCCTCATCCGCGTTACGAAACAACTGGGCAACAACCGTGAGGGCAGCAGATGCGAGCCGTCATCTTCATTTTGGTCATCGTGATCCTCGTCATCATCGCGGGCATCGCGACCGGCTTCCTGGATATCAATCAGATCCGGGGAGCCAAGGCGCCACAGGTTGCAGCGACCGGTAACGGGATCACAACCAAGGGCGGGCAGGCTCCGGCTTTCGATGTCCAGACCGGATCGGTGAAGGTCGGCACGGCAGAGAAGACCGTGAAGGTCCCGACGCTCGTCGTTCAGAAGCCCGGTCAGAACGAGGCTGCGGCTACCGCGAACAACACGATGTGACTTGAAGCGCCGGCTCGGCTAGCCGCGCGAGCATGGCTTTCCCGCTTCCACTGCCGATGCGCCGCGCGCTCGACCTCGCGCGCGAGGCGGCTGCGGCCGGTGAGGTTCCGGTTGGCGCGGTCGTCACGCTCGGAGACGAGATTGTCGCGGAAAGCAGAAATGCGATGCGCTCCGGCAATGACCCTACGGCGCATGCCGAAATGGAGGCGATCCGCACGGCTGCGACGAAGCTCGGCACCTCGAGACTCGATGAGTGCACCTTGTGGGTTACGCTCGAACCCTGCGCCATGTGCGCGGCGGCGGTGTCGGTGGCGCGGATTAAAGCCCTGCGGTTTGCCGCTGAGGATCCCAAAGGCGGGGGCGTCGTACATGGCGCGCGCATATTCGCGCAGCGGACCTGCCATCACCGCCCGGACGTCCTCGGTGGAATCGGCGAGGAAGAGGCCGCTGCGCTCCTGCGCAATTTCTTCGCCGAGCGCCGCTAGCCCAGATAGGGCGTTAGCCGGATCTCGATCCGCCGGTTCGCGGCTTTCTGGGTCTCGTCCGCTTCGGGATTGTAGAGCGGTGCGGTTTCGCCGAGCCCCTTCGAGGCGATCCTCGCCTTCGAGACTCCGTGGCTGGCGAGATAGGTCGCGACGGCGGCCGCGCGCTTGTTCGAAAGCGCCTCGTTGACCTGCGCCGTCCCCGTCGTGTCAGTGTGTGCGAACACGTCGACGTATGTTTGGCTGCGCGTTTTCACTGTCCGGGCGATTTCAAGAAGCGTGGCATCGGTCTGCGGCTTCACCGCCGAGCTGCCCGGATCGAACGTGAATTCCGCGGGGATCCGGACGATGATGCCGTTACCGACCTGCAGCACGTCGAGGCCGATCCCCGCCGTCTGCCGCCGCAGCTCGCTCGCGAGATTTGCCATGTAGGCGGGCGCAGCGCCCGCGCTCAGCGGACGAATCTTGGCGGTTTTCATTTTCGCGGCGCGGGCACGATGCCCACCGACGACGTCGCTGTAGAGATAGGCTGCGCTGAGTCCGAGAGCCGTAAATGCCGGGGGGCGCACGACGGGCGGAGGCGGCGACGAGCCAAAGGTATTGCAGGCGGCGAGCACCGCGA
>DASUCP010000003.1:0-6099 GCA_036275975.1 Sphingomicrobium sp. | reverse complement strand
AAGGGCGTGATCCTCGGCCTTTCGGGCGGAATCGACAGCGCGCTTTCGGCGGCTGTTGCCGTCGATGCGCTCGGGCCGGCGCGCGTGACCGGCGTGATGCTCCCCTCCAAGTACACGAGCGAGGAGAGCCTCGAGGACGCGCGCGAGTGCGCTCGCCTTTTGGGCTGCCGTCATGACGTCATCTCCATCGCTCCCGGCGTGGATGGCGTGGACGAGATGCTCCCGCAGCTGACCGGACTCGCCGCGGAAAACGTCCAAGCGCGCTTGCGAATGGTCGCGCTCATGGCGCTGTCGAACGCGGGTGGAGAGATGCTGCTGACGACTGGCAACAAGAGCGAGATGAGCGTCGGCTATGCCACGCTCTACGGCGACATGGCGGGCGGCTATTCGGTGCTGAAGGACGCTTACAAGACCACCGTCTTCGCGCTGTCGCGCTGGCGCAACGCCAACAAACCGGAGAGCGCGCTCGGCTCGGACGGGCCGGTGATGCCGGAGCGAGTCATCACCAAGGCGCCGACCGCCGAGCTTCGGCCAGACCAGAAGGACGAGGACAGCCTGCCGCCTTACTCGGCACTCGATCGCATCCTCGAAGGACTGGTGGACAAGGAAATGTCGGTGAAGGAGGTCGCCGACGTCACGGGCGAGGATATCGAGCTGGTTGCCGACATCGAGAGCAAGCTGCTGAAGGCCGAGTACAAGCGCCGCCAGGCGCCCCCGGGCGTGAAGATCGGATTTCGCAACTTCGGTCGCGACCGGCGCTATCCGATCAGCAACTTCTTCCATACCGGCCCGTCGACGAAGCTGCCGCGATGACGGTCGTCACGCGCTTCGCACCGTCGCCGACCGGCCGCCTCCATGTCGGCAATATCCGCACGGCGCTGCACAACTTTCTATTCGCGAAGAAGAACGGCGGGACCTTCATCCTCCGCATCGACGACACGGACCGCGAGCGCTCGACGGTCGAGTTCGATCAGGCGATCCGTGACGATCTCGAATGGCTTGGGCTGAAACCCGATAAGCTCGTCCGTCAGTCCGAACGCTTTGAGCTCTACGAACGTGAGTTTCAAAAGTTGAAAGCCGCGGGACACGTCTACGCCTGCTACGAGACTCCCGACGAACTCGAGCTTCGTCGCAAGGTTCTTCTCGGCCGCGGGCTGCCCCCCGTCTACGAACGCAAGCACGCCGATGCTCCAGTTCCGGAGGGACGAGCGCCACACTGGCGGTTCAAGCTCGACCACGATTCGCCGATCGCCTGGAACGATCTCATCCGCGGCGAGCAGAAGTTCGATCCCAAGCTGCTGAGCGATCCGGTCGTACGGCGCGAGGACGGCAGTTGGCTCTATCTGCTGCCGAGCGTCATCGACGACATCGACCTCGGAGTGACCCACGTCGTTCGCGGTGAGGATCACGTGTCGAACAGCGCGGCGCAGATCCAGATGTTCGAAGCGCTTGGGAGCAACCCGCCGCACTTCGCGCATGAAGCGCTTTTGGTGGCAGCGGAAGGCAAGCTGTCGAAGCGGCTCGGGGCCTATGGTGTTCCGCATCTGCGCGAAGAGGGCGTCGAGCCCATGGCGCTGCTTGACGTACTTGCGCGCATCGGCACCTCGGAACCCGTCGAACCGATCGCGACCCTCGACGAGCTCGCCGGCGATTTCGACTTTGCGACCTTTGGCCGCGCGCCGGCGCACTTCGACCCGCACGAGGTCGAACTCGTCAATGCGAGGCTGCTCCACCAGCTGCATTACCCTGCCGTCGCCGATCGATTGCCGGCTCGCGCGACCGAAGAGGACTGGCTGCTGCTTCGAGGCAACCTCGAACGGGTCGACGACTTCGCCTCTTGGTTCCCAGTGCTGCACGGGGAGATCGAGCCGCCCGAACTCAGCCACGATGAGCGCCTGCTGCTCAAAGACGCGGCTCTCGCAGCTGAGAAGGTGGACTGGTCCAGCGAGCCGTGGCGCGCCCTTACCGACGAATTGAAGCGCAGCTCAGGCAGGAAAGGCCGCGAGCTGTACCATCCGTTGCGCCTAGCCCTCACCGGGCGCGACAGCGGACCCGAGATGGGAGGACTGCTTCAGCGCATGGGCAGGGATCGGGCCGTCCGCCGCCTCGAAGCCGCAGCCAAGCGCTGACCTCTCTCAAAGTGCGAGTTCCGGCTCGACGGCTAGACTGGCGCACCAGCGGCACGCATCTTATCTTTCAGCGCATGTCCTGGTTTCCGCAGCCGTCGAGCCCTCGCGAGGCGCTCCGCGATCTCGCCGCATTCATGCGGCAGCGGAGCCGCGAGCAGGTGATCGGCGCCCTCCTAGCGTTGCTGGTCACGGCGATCATCGTGATCGAGTTCATGGTCGATGCGAATATCGGCACGAAACCGCCGCCGCAGATCGTCGAAGTTGAACTTTATCCTTCGAACCGCACCGACGCGGAAATCCGCGCCGACCAGCTGAAGGACCAGCAGAACAAGGAGGCGCTGCAGAAGGCGCGGCAGCAAGAATTCAAGAAGCTCGCAAAGCAGCTCCATATTGACTGACGACCGCGAGTGGATGGGTCGGGCGATCGCGCTTGGGGAGCATGCCCGGGGGCAAAGCGCTCCCAATCCCAATGTCGGTTGTGTGATCGTGTCCAGCTCAGGTCGGCTCGTAGGTAAGGGCATGACCGCGCCCGGTGGCCGGCCGCACGCCGAGCAGCTTGCGCTGCGTCAGGCCGGGAAGGGCGCACAGGGCGCAACAATTTACGTCAGCCTCGAACCCTGCGCGCATGAGAGCCGGCGCGGGCCTGCATGCACGGACCTCCTTCTCGCTGCCGAGCCGGAGCGCGTTGTCATCGCTCTCAAGGATCCAGATGCGCGTACGTCCGGCAAGGGCATCCGCCGTCTGCGGCGTGCCGGCATCGATGTGACGCTCGGCGTTTGTCGCGAGGCGGCGAAGCGATCGCTCGCGGGCTGGCTTACGCGACTCCACCTCGGCCGGCCGCGGATCACGCTCAAGCTTGCACTGTCGATCGATGGCAAGATCGCGCTTCCGTCCGGCGAATCGAAATGGATCACGGGCGAGGACGCGCGCCGCCACGTGCATGAGGAGCGCGCCCATAGCGACATGATCCTCGTCGGGCGCGGCACCTACATGGCCGACCAGCCTCGACTGGACGTTCGCCTTCCCGGACTCGAAGAGCGCTCGCCGCGACGGGCGCTGCTCACTCGCGGCGAGGCCGTCGATGGATGGGAAACCTTGCGAAATCCGCAGGATGTATACCGACTTCATGACGTCAACGAACTGCTGGTCGAGGGCGGATCGGCGACGGCGACTGCGTTTCTGACCGAGGACCTCGTTGATCGGATCCTCATCTACCGGGCGCCGATCATCGTCGGGGAAGGCAAGTCGAGCTTCGGCTATGTCGGTCTGGATGCGATCGCCGATGCGCACGGGCGATGGGACCTGGTCGACGAGCGTCGCCTCGGGGTCGACCGGCTCGAAGTTTACGAGCGAGTGCGGGAAAGCTAGTCGGCGGCAATGTTCACCGGGATCATCACCGACGTCGGCAGCGTCCGCAAAGCCGAGCGGCGCGGCGACCTGCGGCTGGTGATTGCAACCGGGTACGACACGAGCAGCATCGACCTCGGCGCTTCCATCGCCTGCTCGGGCGCGTGCCTCACCGTTGTCGACCGGGGCGAAGATTGGTTCGCCGTCGATCTTTCGGGCGAGACGGTATCGAAGACCGCGGCCGACCACTGGCGCGAAGGCGCGAAACTCAACCTCGAGCGCTCACTGCGCATGGGTGATGAGATTGGCGGGCACATCGTGACCGGCCACGTGGATGCGCTCGGCGAAGTGATCGGCGTCTGTTCCGAGGGCGATTCGAAGCGCATTGGTATCAGTGTGCCGCGAGCGCTCGGGCCGATGATCGCGCAAAAGGGCTCTATCGCACTCGACGGAGTCTCGATGACGGTCAATGACGTGCGCGACGCCGATGATGCAATCACGCATTTCTCGGTGAACGTCATTCCTCATACCGCACAACACACGACTCTGGGCGAGCTCGCGGCAGGCAAACAATTGAATGTCGAGGTTGACGTTCTTGCGCGGTATATCGATCGAATGTTGGCAGCACGGTCACAGTAAGAACACGACGGATTCTTCTTTAAATCACATTGCAGTGTGATATGTGGCGAACATGAGCACGACTCTCATCGACCGCCTCAACGCCATTATCGAAACCGGCGAAATCAGCCGCGCCGGCCTTGCCCGCGCCGCGGGCCTCCATCCGAACAGCCTTCGCAAGCTCGGCTCGCCTGACTGGAACCCCACCGCCGACACGCTGACCCGGCTCGAAAAGCTGATCCAGCGCGGCACTGCCGAGGTGCTCGTCGGCACCGAAGCCATCATCAACGAGGCGCGTAACGGCCGTATGTTCATCCTCGTCGACGATGAAGCGCGCGAAAACGAGGGCGATCTCGTCATTCCCGCGCAGATGGCGACTCCCGACGCGATCAACTTCATGGCGCGGCACGGACGGGGCCTGATCTGCTTGGCACTGACGAAAGAGCGCGCGGATCAACTGGGCCTCGAGCCGATGGCGCGGACGAACCGCAGCCGCATGGAGACTGCGTTCACCGTCTCCATCGAGGCGAAGGAGGGCATTTCCACGGGGATCAGCGCTGCGGACCGCGCGCGCACAGTCGCCGTCGCCATCGATTCGGCGAACGGCCCCGATGAAATCGTGTCGCCGGGGCACGTCTTCCCACTGGTCGCCCGCCCAGGCGGAGTGCTCGTCCGCGCGGGCCATACCGAGGCCGCGGTTGATGTTTCACGCCTCGCCGGCCTCAATCCCTCCGGCGTGATCTGCGAGATCATGCGCGAGGACGGGACGATGGCCCGGCTCGAGGACCTGATGGATTTCGCGCGCGGGCATGGCCTCAAGATTGGCACCATCCGCGACCTCATCGCCTATCGGCTGAAGAAGGATCACCTGGTCGAAAAGGTCTCCACGGCGCCTTTCACGGCGTGCAGCGGCGCTCCGTGGCAGGCTCATGTGTTCCGCGACAAATCGAGCGGGGAGGAGCAGCTGGCGCTGGTCTACGGCACGCTCGATACCACGCGCCCGGTCTTGGTGCGCATGCACAGCCTCGACCTGTTCGCGGACGTCATCGGTGAGGCCGGGCCACGCGCCGGAGGCTTGCAGCGCGCGATGCGCACGATCGAGGAGGAAGGTTCCGGAGCAGTCGTCGCGCTACATGCCGCGGCGCCGGGTTCCCTCTCGCGTTCCATCGACATTCGCGCCGGCAAGCCCGCGGAAATGGGCGATGCCGTGCGCGGCTACGGCACGGGCGCACAGATTCTCGCGGCGCTCGGGATCCACGACATGATCCTGCTCTCTAATACGCATCACTCTCCCGTCGCGCTGTCGGGCTACGGCCTGAAGATCGTCGAGGAGCGCCCGATCAGGAGTGCAGAATAGTCCATGTCGACCATCCTTCTCGTCGAAGCCCGTTTCTACCCGCACCTCAACGACATGCTCCTCGACGGCGCCCGCAAGGCGATCGAGGCCGCGGGTCACAAGCATGAGACGCTGACCGTTCCGGGAGCGCTCGAGCTCCCCGGCGCCATCGCGCTTGCCGCGCGCAGCGGGCGCTTCTGCGCGTTCGTAGCGCTAGGCGTGGTGATCCGCGGCGAGACGTATCACTTCGAGCTGGTCTCGAATGAAAGCGCCCGCGGGCTGATGGATCTTACGGTCCAGGGCTTTGCCATTGGCAACGGCGTGCTGACTGTCGAAAACGAGCAGCAGGCGATCGTCCGAGCCGACCCCAATCAGGGCGACAAGGGCGGCCATGCGGCGCGCGCAGCCTTGGCGCTCTATGACCTGCGTGAGAAATACGGCCCATAAACACCGCTTATCGACTTGCGAGTGCTTTCCGGTTTCACCCACCAGCGAGGCCCTCTAAGCGCGGCCGGTGGATAGGTCTCATTCGCATCCCTTTGCGTTTCCCGCGCTCCTGCTCGGAAGCTGCGCGCTCGCCCTTGGCCCGTGGTTCGTACGCCTTTCGGGAGTGGGACCTGTCGCGGCCGGCTTCTGGCGCATGGGGCTGGCTCTGCCCTTCCTGTTTGT
>DASUCP010000002.1:0-8382 GCA_036275975.1 Sphingomicrobium sp. | reverse complement strand
TCACCTCTGCTTCGCCTTCCTTCATGACCCGGTCGAGCTCGGCTGGATCGAGCTGGGTAAGGAGATGCGAGACGTCGGCCGGAGCGCCGATCGTGGCGACCGCCCGCACTTCGGGCAACATTGTCGCGGCGGAGAGCGCAGCGGCTCCTCCGAGACTGTGGCCGACGAGGAGCGATGGCGCCATTCCAGCGGCCGTCATTGCGCCGGCGGCGGCGACAAGGTCCTCGACATCGGCTGCAAAGTCGCCGTCCGCGAGGAGTCCGCCGCTTGTTCCGATCCCGGCGAAATCGAAGCGGAGCACGCCAATCCCGGCCCGGGCGAGCGCGCGCGCGACGCGCGCGGCGGCAAGGCTGTCCTTCCCGCAGGTGAAGCAATGCGCGAAGATCGCCCAGCCACGCGGAGTGGTCTCGGGTGTATCGAGGCGCCCGGAGAGTCGGTGTCCGCCGCCGCCGTCGAAATCGAACATCCTTCCGGCCATGTACTTCTCCTGCCGGCGCGGAAAGTCGCGCAGACCTCCCTAAGCTGCGGCATTGGCACGAATGGTTACAACATTAGGCGCCGCGGTTTCCTGTCGCGCCAACCCTCCGGGAGCCGGTTCCCCAAGCGGGTCCAGTCCGGTTCCGATGGAAATGAACTTTCTCGTCCCGAGTGTAACTGCGCGTGCGCGCGCTGCGTGTACCACCTGAACCGGTCGAGTGCCGGCGAGCGATAGTGGAGAGTGGCTGATGTTTTCCGTCCTGATCGAGGTCCTTCCGAGTGAGGGGCAATGGGACGCGTATCTTGCCAATGCGAAGATGCTTCGTCCGGAGCTCGAGGCAGCGCCGGGGTTCCTCGACAATGCTCGCTATCGAAGCCTGACCCGCGACGGATTGATCCTGTCGCTGTCGAGCTGGCGCGATGAAGCGTCCATTACCGACTGGCACGCGCGCATGCGCGATGAGGAAGGCGGTGAGAAGGGCTGGAACGGATTGGTCGACAACTATCGGCTGAGGGTCGGCGAGGTGATCTCCAATACCAGCGTGCCGCAAGGCCATGAGGATGTCGGGCACCGGCCGGCCGAAACTGCCGACGGGGAAGAGACCTATGTAACGCTCATCGATGCCAAACAGTCGCCGGAGTGGGTCAGGGCCAACAACTCTTATGAGATCGCGCTCTACCTCGGCTTCGATCTTTATTCCTTCGGGGACTGCATCTCTTGGGACATCTTCGACAGCCTCGACAGCCCCGGCGAGATCGTCCTCGCGGTGACCTGGAAGGACGCGCAGTCAGCTAACGATCATGCTGCGACCGAGATCGTCCCCGAGAATGCGCGGGTTCGCGTCGTCCGGGTCGTCCTCGATTATTCGAGAAGCAGTGCGGAGGACGGAGCGCTGCATAGTGCCGGCGTTTCCGCCGCGATCCGGGCGTGACCGCGGTCAAAAACCAGCATGTCCGACGACTATAACCTGCAACGCTTCATCGACGCCCAGGAAGGCGTCTACGAGCAAGCCCTTCACGCGATCCGCAACCGCATCCTCGACCCCGCTTGGATGGCGTTCATCTTCCCGCGCTTCGTCAATTGCTACCATGACGAGACGACCTCGGCCTTCGCCATCGCCTCCCTCGACGAGGCCCGCGCCTATCTCGCCCATCCCCTGCTCGGGGGACGCCTGAGGGAGAGCCTCGGAGCGCTGGAGTGGATGTGGGACGTCGATGTCCGTTCCGTCCTTTCGGACATCGACAAGAACAACCTCCATTCGTCGCTGACGCTGTTCGCGGAAGCGACCAACGAGCCGCTGATGCGGCGCATGCTGTCGATCTGGTTCGCCTGCCGCGCGGACGAAGTTACGATGGTCCAGCTCGACCTCCGACCGTGATCGGGGCGGGTGATGCCACGCGCAAAAATTTTTTTTCGAACCTGTAACCGGATGTCACTTTAGGCCGGCTGGTGAGTGGAGGTCGTTAGTCTGCGATGGAGCGGAAGCGGCGGCCTGCGTTCGGGAAGCAGGGGCCGATCAACGATGGAGCTGTTTTATTCCCGGCGACCATGGCCGACCCGCTCGCCGAGCGCGGGACCGACGAAGCGCCAGGCGAACGGGGGCGCATTCAGTGGGTAAGCGTCATCGGCTGACCTGTCGCCAGGCCGGCTGAATCGCGATGGTCTCCCTGGCCGCGACACTTGCGCGTCGGCGGATCTATTATCCGCGTCCGGTCGCGACCCTTCCCGACGTCCTCATCATCGACGTGCCGAGACGCTTCGCGAACAGGCGCCTTGTGCTGGGGCGCTTCTGGCCCATCATGGTCGAGACCATCGACGAACAATCCGAGGTCGAGGCGTTCCTCGGGAGGGAACGGCACTCGGTCGTCCTCCCAGACTTCCTCGACGAGCGTGCTTCGCTCATGCCCAGGGAGCACCTGACGATCGCCCATTATCGCCCTTCGGAGCCACGCTGGCCCTACTTGCAATTGTGCCAGTGGCCGGCCGACTTCACCGCGAGAGCGCCGGACAAGGACCGGACGTTCGCGCGCGGCGCCTACACGATCGAGCTGTTCCCGGACCGCGAAAGCCTCGAAAAGGCGACGAAAATCCTCCTCGCCTCGCTGGACCGGCGCCACGCGCCCCATGTCGAGATCGTCTTCCCGGACTGGGCCCCAGACCCCGATGCGTCGCCCAATTGATGTAACGCGCCGCGGCGCGCGGGCGAGAAGCCTTTCGTGTCCGTCGTCAAAGGAACCGCTCATGATCGAAGCCGAAGCCCGTATCGCGACCAGCGAAGCCAGCCGCATCCTGACCGAAGTCGCGCTCGCCTGGGTCCATACCTACCCGGTTCGCTACGATGCGATCACGGCCGAGGTCGAGCTTCCCGGGGGCGAACTCGTCATGACGGCTGACGGCGACAGCCTCACCCTTCGGCTGGTCGGACGAGAAGGCGAGGGGTTCGAGGCCGCGAAGGTGACAGTGGCCGACCACGTCGATCGCGCCGCGGGCCGCGATTCCGGCGTCCGCTGCGTCTGGACCCTATTGTCCTGACCGCCAACCCACCCGCGGAGGCAGGAAGAAGTGATCACCGTCCATCATCTCAATGAATCGCGCTCGCAGCGGATCCTGTGGTTGCTGGAAGAGCTGGAGGTGCCCTACGACATCAAGTTCTACTGGCGCGATGCGCACTCGAAGATGGCGCCGCCGGAGCTCCAGCAGGTCCACCCGTTGGGCAAGTCCCCGATCATCACCGACGATGGAAGGGCGATCGCGGAGTCGGGGGCGATCATCGATTACATCGTCCGCCATCATGGTCAGGGGCGGCTCCAGCCGGACCCCACGAGCAGGGACTATGACGATTATATCTACTGGCTTCATTATGCCGAAGGGTCGGCCGCCCTTCCCTTCGTCATCGACCCGATCGCGAAGGGCTTCGGGAAGATGGCGACCCCGCTCCAACGTCGCGTCGATTACGAGCTCGGCCTCAATCTCGGCTACATCGACCATTGCCTGGCCGGCAAGGATTACCTCCTCGGCGGCGAGCTTAGCGCTGCCGACGTGCAGATGAGCTTCGTCGGGGAGCTCGCGGTGACGTTCATGGATGTCTCGCCTTATACCAATCTCGACGCCTGGGTCGCTCGCTTCCAGGCCCGTCCGGCCTATCGGCGAGCGCTGGAACGCGGCGGATCCTATAGTTTCGCGCGCCAGCCCGCGTCCTGAACGCAGCGTCCGGCTGCCGGCGCCAAGGATTGCATGTAACCGCGAGCAGCGAAATCGCGGCTATATCGGCACGGACGCCGGTTCAGCGGCTGGCTGCGTTCACTTGAAGGAACTCCGATCTTGCCCGCATTTCTGCATTTTCGGGCTTCTTCGCCCGGTCGACGCGGCGTCCCGATCGAAGCGGCTTGGTTGTTCGAGGACGCGCTTCGATGAAATTGCCCGTCAACAGGTTCAAGGCCGCGCTTCGCCAACCGGGCGTTCAGATGGGCCTGTGGCTTAGCCTCGGCTCGGCCATTACGGCCGAGATCAGTGCCACGGCCGGATTCGACTGGCTGCTCGCCGACAGTGAGCACGGACCGAACAATCCGTTGACCATTACGGAGCAGCTTCGCTCAGCCGGACAATATCCGGTCAGCTTCGTGGCGCGCGCGCAAGACGGGACGGGTGCATCCATCGGGCCGCTCCTGGATGCCGGCGTGCAGACGATCATGGTGCCCAAGGTCGATACGATGGATGAGGCCGAGGCGATCGTCCGGCAGATGCGTTACCCGCCGGAGGGGGAGCGCGGGGTCGCCATCGGCTCGGTGCGCGCGTCGCGGTGGGGCGCGATCGACGACTATATGCGCGAGGCATCGGACCAGATCTGCCTGCTCATCCAGGTCGAGACCCGGACGGCCCTCGCGAACCTAGCGCACCTGGCCGCGGTCGAGGACGTCGATGGCTTCTTCATCGGTCCCAATGACCTCGCTGCATCGCTCGGACATCCGGGGCGTCCCGGCCATCCTGATGTCCAGAAAGCGATCGAGGAAGCGATCTCATTGCTCGTTTCGGCGGGGCGGCCGGCCGGGATCCTCACCGGCAACATCGAGGATGCGACGCGTTATGCAGGGCTGGGATGCCGCTTCATCGCCGTCGGATCGGACGCCGGAAGCCTGGCGCGTGGCCTGCGCGAACTGGCGAGCAGCACGCGCGCCGCAACAAGCGCCGCCAGGGCACCGTCGGCACTGTGACGGGCCCATGATAAACGAGCCGGGATGACCAGGGCCGCACGCGAGTTCGACGCGATCATTGTGGGCGCCGGCCAGGCCGGACCCCCGCTCGCCGCCCGTTTGACTGCCGCGGGCATGAGCGTCGCACTTATTGAGCGGAAGCTCGTCGGCGGGACCTGCGTCAACACGGGGTGCATGCCGACCAAGACGCTGATCGCGAGCGCGCGCGTCATGCATCTCGCGCGGCGCGGTCAGGATTATGGTGTCCTCGCGGATAAGCTCCGGTTCGACATGAAGATCGCCGCGGCGCGTGCGCGGGCCGTCAGCAGCAACGCCCGCGAGGCGAATGAAGCCTGGCTCCGGTCGATGGACCGCCTAACCTTCCTCAGAGGTCATGCACGCCTCGCCGGTGGCTCCGCCGTGGCGGTCGGCGATGAGGTTTTGAGAGCGCCGAGGATCTTCCTCAATGTCGGCGGGCGCGCGAGCGTGCCGGACATACCTGGAATCACCGAGATTCCCTATCTGGACAATGTGGACATGGTCGCGCTCGAGCACGTCCCCGAGCATCTCATCGTCGTCGGCGGGAGCTATGTCGGCCTCGAGTTCGCGCAGATGCATCGCCGGTTCGGCGCAAAGGTGACGATCGTCGAACGCGCGGACCGGCTGGTCGCGCGCGAGGATCGCGACATCTCGGGCGCGATCAGGCTTGCGCTCGAAGGGGAGGGGATCGAGGTCCGCACCAGCGCCGAGTGCATTGCCCTGAAACGCGACGGTACAGGAATCGCTGTGTCCCTGGACTGTGTCGCCGGCCCTCCCGAAGTGAACGGAAGCCATGTGCTGCTCGCCGTGGGCCGGCGCCCGAACACGGACGACCTCGGCCTCGAGGCGGCCGGCGTGGAAACGGACGAGAAGGGTTTTATCCGGGTCGACGACCGGCTTCGAACGAGTGCAGAGGGGATCTGGGCGCTTGGCGAATGCAATGGCCTCGGCGCTTTCACCCACACCGCCTACAATGATTTCGAGATCGTCGCCGGCAATCTCCTCGACGGCGGTGATCGGGCGATTGCGATGCGGGTTCCGGGCTATGCCCTCTACACCGACCCGCCACTCGGCCGCGCCGGCATGACCGAAGAAGAAGCCCGCGCCGCCGGCCACAAGCTGCTCGTGGCCGTCATGCCGATGGCGCGGGTGGGAAGGGCCGTCGAGAATGGCGAGACGACGGGGCTGATGAAGCTGGTCGCCGACGCGAAGTCACGCCGGATCCTCGGAGCGGCGATCTTCGGGATCGGGGGCGACGAGGCGATTCACGGAATCCTCGACCTGATGAGCGCGGGACAATCGGTCGACGCATTGCGCTGGGCAGTGCCGATCCATCCCACCGTCTCGGAGCTTCTGCCGACGCTCGTCCAGGAGCTCCGACCCGACCTTCGCGCGTAACCCGCCGCGCTCCTGCTGCGAGTCCATTGCGAGGCGGCTGCGATAGAAACTGCGGGCGTCCCGTGGCGTGGGGCGCGCAACAAGGAGGCGGATTTTCATGTTTGCGGTGATCTTCGAAGTTCGTCCGCGGCCAGGCCAGCTCGACTCCTATCTGGAGCAGGCCAAGCTGCTTCGCCCGGAGCTCGAACAGGTCGACGGCTTCATCGACAATATCCGCTACAGGAGCTTGACCCGAGACGGGTGGGTCCTGTCGCTGTCGGACTGGCGCGAGGAGAAGGCGCTCGTGCGCTGGCGGACGCAGGCGCATCATCACGACGTGCAGGAACTGGGGCGATCGCAGATATTCGCCGATTATCGTCTCCGCGTCGGCGAGATCACGAACGATACACGCGTTCCGGCTGGCTACGAGTTGGTCGGACAAAGGTTCGACGAGACCATGGCGACCGCGGGAACGGCGCTGACGCTGATCGACGCGAGGCGGCCGGCTGCATTCAGCGAGACTTCGAACCCTGCCGACTGTTCGCAGTTCCTGGGCCTCGATCCTTATGCGGACGGACTGGTCGATTGGGATGTGTTCGAGGCGGTCCTCACGCCTGGAGACCTCATCCTGCTCCAGTCATGGCGGACCGGGGCTGCCGCAGAAGCGTTCGAGCTGACGACCGAGCTGCCGGACGACGGCCGGCTGCGCCGAGTCCGAGTCATTCGCGACTATGGGATGTTCGACCGGGACGAGGCACCGCAATATTTTGAGGAGGTACCGCGAGCGGAAGCCTGACCGCAGATCAGCAGGCGGAACCCCGCTGATTCGGATGGCAGCAGACTGGGCGGCAAGCATGTCGTAGCGAGCCTGCACTGCGCGTCCCCCGATAATTGCGATGGTGCGCCTGTAACCTCCGCCGCGCCGGGCGCGAGTTGTTCACGATATTCGAACAACGGCGGTATGAACCAATGTCAGCGATTGAGGACGTAAGGCCTGTCCCGACACCAGGAGCCCGCATGCGAAAATGGGCGCCGATGATCGCCGCGGGCGCGCTGGCCATGGCGGTTTCCGGCTGCGGTCGATCAGGCATGAAGGGCCACACTGGTCGATCAGCTGCGATGACCAAAACTGGTCAATCGGCCGTGCAGACCGCAAGTTCAGCCGGCAGGTACCTGCCCGAATATCTTCCGGACGGTGAGCTCGTGCTCCCGAAGAACTTTCATAGCTGGGTGTTCGTCGGTGCGCCGCTCACTCCCAATGCCCTCAATAACGGCAAGGCCAGCTTCCCCGAATTCCACAACGTCTACATCGAACCGGGATCCTACGCGATCTACAAGCGGACCGGCGTGTTCCCCGAAGGCACCATCCTGTTCAAGGAACTGCAGCTGACGCTGCCCCCGTTTGAGTTTCCGGACGGCTCCCGCATGGAACCCTCTGGACGGGGCTATTTCGGCGGCCCATTCAACGGAGCCGACGTTGCGGTCAAAGACACCAAGAGATACCCCGACACGGGCGGCTGGGGATATTACAACTTCCACCACTACGAGCCGAAAGCTCCGAGCGCGAAGCTGAGGCCCAAGGAGGAATGCGCGGCCTGCCATATGGCCAGCGCCAAGAAGGATGACGTCTGGACGCAGTTCTACCCGCTGCTCGACAACGTCAGCCTCAAATAGTCGTCCCTCATAGATCGACCTTCAAAGGAACGCCTGGAGGGAGGCGCGCAGGGGTAACCGGACGACTGCCGCGTTCGAGATTGGGTCGAGAAGGAGCCGCGCTCAATGGATATCACCCAACTGATTGCCGATGACCATTGGGAGCAGCGCCGGCTGTTTGCCTTGATCGAGCAAGTGGATCCCGACGACAAGGGAACGCTGACTGCTGTTTGGACCCGGCTGCGGGTCTTGCTCGACACCCACGCCTTAGCGGAAGAGCAGTTCTTCTATCCCGAATTGCTGAGGCTCGGACGGGGCGCCGATAACGAGAGCCCGTGCGAGGAGACGCGTGACGCGATCGGCGACCATAACGAGATTCGCGACACGGCCTCGCAGGTCGACAGGCATGAAGTAGGATCGCCCGGCTGGTTCGATGCCGTGAGTGCGGCCAACAGGGCCAATAGCGACCACATGGCCGAGGAGGAGCGGCAGGGGCTCACCGACTTCAGGCGGAATGCGCCGCTCGCCGTGAGGCAGCGGCTCGGAATCGAGTTCCTGCGCTTCGAAAGCGAGCGTATGATCGGGACGGGCGTGAAGCCGATAGATCTCAACGTGGACGATTATCTGGCCGCCAACAGCTGAGCT
>DASUCP010000001.1:0-5088 GCA_036275975.1 Sphingomicrobium sp. | reverse complement strand
TGAGTCATCTCATGGATGAAGAGGTCGACGTGCGTCTCGCCCGTCGAGAAATCGTCGGACCACAGCCAGCTCTTCGGGTGGAAGTGGAGGTTCCCGGACGGGGTCATCACATAATTGATCGGCTGCAAGGGCCACCACCGGCGCTTGATCAGCAGCACCTTCGAATAATCGATGGCCGAGCCAAAAATCGAACGGCACAGCGCGATTTCGCCGGAGGTGAGAGGGCGCCGATCCACAGTCGATTGCTAGCTGAGCAACGGCGAGCGCGCCACTTGCAGCCTCACCAGCGCATCGCTAGGGCATCGCGCAAAGAACAACGGAGGAAGCGATCCCATGAGCGAGACTGCCGATCGGGTGAAGAAGATCGTCGTCGAACATCTCGGCGTCGAGCCGGACAAGGTGACCGAGGACGCGAGCTTCATCGACGATCTCGGCGCCGACAGCCTCGACATCGTCGAGCTGGTCATGGCTTTCGAGGAGGAGTTCGGGGTCGAGATTCCGGACGACGCCGCGGAGAAGATCACGACGGTTCACGACGCGATCGACTATATCGACCAGAACAAGGGCTGATCGGGCACCGATTCTGCCGCTGAGTTGCGCCTCGAAAGGCGGTACGAACGGCTTCCCGAACCAAAGCGGGAGGCCGTTTGTTTTGGTGGAATTGACTGGAGTTTAGATGATGCGCCGTGTCGTCGTGACAGGTTTGGGTCTGGTGACTCCGCTCGGCGGGGACGTCGAGACGAGCTGGAAGAATATCCTGGCATCGAAGAGCGGCGCCGGTCCGATCACTAAATTCGACGCCAGCGACCAGAAATGCCGCATCGCGTGCGAAGTGAAGCCGGCCGATCATGAATATGGCTTCGACCCATCGAAGCGCGTCGATCACAAGACGCAGCGCCAGGTCGACCCCTTCATCATCTTCGGCATCGACGCAGCTGGGCAGGCGATCGAGGATGCCGGGCTCAGCGACATGGACGAGCAGACCCGGCTTCGCGCCGGCGTCTCTATCGGTTCGGGCATCGGCGGCCTTCCGGGAATCGAGAAGGAGAGCGTCAACCTTCACGAGAACGGCCCCAGCCGAGTCAGCCCCCACTTCGTCCATGGGCGCCTCATCAACCTCATCTCCGGGCAGGTTTCGATCAAATACGGGCTGATGGGCCCCAATCATGCGGTTGTCACCGCCTGCTCGACCGGCGCTCACTCGATCGGCGATGCGGCTCGGATGATCGCGATGGACGATGCCGACATCATGCTCGCGGGCGGAGCGGAATCGACCATCTGTCCGATCGGAATCGCCGGCTTCGCCCAGGCGCGCGCCCTCAGCACCAACTTCAACGACCAGCCCGAGAAGGCGAGCCGTCCTTACGACAGGGGCCGCGACGGATTCGTCATGGGCGAGGGCGCGGGAGTCGTGACCCTCGAGGAATATGAGCACGCCAAGGCGCGCGGCGCTAAAATCTACGCAGAAGTGATCGGTTACGGGCTTTCCGGCGACGCGTATCACGTTACGGCGCCACATCCTGAAGGATCAGGCGCCTACCGCTCGATGGAGATGGCCCTCCGCAAATCGGGCCTGCAGCCTTCGGACATCGACTACATTAATGCGCATGGCACCTCGACGCCGCTCGGCGACGAGCTCGAGCTGGGCGCGGTGCGGCGGTTGTTCGGGAACGCCATCGGCTCGCTGTCGATGAGCTCGACCAAGTCTGCCATCGGTCATCTGCTCGGCGGCGCCGGCGCGGTTGAGAGCATCTTCTGCATTCTCGCAATGCGCGACCAGATCGTGCCGCCCACGCTCAATCTCGACAATCCGAGCGACGGGACGGAAGGCGTCGACCTCGTCCCGCATAAGGCAAAGGAACGGCCCGTCCGCGCGGTGCTCAACAACAGCTTCGGCTTTGGGGGAACCAACGCCAGCCTGATCATGAAGGCCGTGTGAAGCGCCTTTTCGTGATCGGCGCGGCGGCGCTGGTCCTTGCCGCGCTGCTGATGATCTATTTCTTCTGGTGGGCGCCGGGCCCGAAGGCGGGGCCGCACGACATCGTCGTCGAGGAAGGCTCAACTGTCGCGTCCATTTCGCGGCAGCTGGCCAAGGAGGGTGCGGTTCCGGGTTCCGCGCGCACTTATTACGTCATGGCCCGGCTGTTCGGCTCGCACGACCCGATCCAGGCGGGCGAGTTCGAAATTCCGAAGGGCGCGGGAGGCTCTTCAGTTTTGGACCTGCTGCAGCACGGAAAACCGAAGTTGCGGCTGATTACCGTCACTGAGGGCATGCCGTCGATCATCGTCGCGGAGAAGCTCGCGTCGAACCCGTACCTGACTGGCCCACTGCCCGACATTCCCGAAGGCTCGCTCATGCCGGACAGCTACGGCTACCGGCGGGGCGAAATGCGCGCCGCCGTCGTGAAGCGCATGCAGGAACCGATGACCAGGGCGCTAGCGCAGTTGTGGGCGAAGCGCAGCACCGATTGCCCGCTCGCCACGCCGGAGCAGACCGTCATCCTGGCCTCGATCGTGGAGAAGGAGACGGGCAAGGCAAGCGAACGGCCGATGATCGCCGGGGTTTATTGCAACCGGTTGAAGATCGGCATGAAGCTGGATGCCGATCCGACCGTTATCTATCCCGTGACCAAAGGTAAGCCGCTCGGCCGGCGTATTTTGAAGTCCGAACTGCACGCGCAGAACGGGTACAACACCTACGAGCGTCCGGGCCTGCCCGAAGGCCCGATCGCGAATCCCAGCAAGGCGAGCATTGAGGCCGTGCTTCACCCGGCGCGGACGAAGGCGCTCTACTTCGTCGCGGACGGCACCGGAGGCCACGTCTTCGCCGATACGCTCGCCGAGCAGAATGCGAATGTCACCAAGTGGTTCGCCATCCGGCGTCAACGGGGTCAGATGTGAGGAATCGCGGGATCGGCCGTGCCCGGATGTTCATGGGTGGCCTGCTGCTCTTCGCTGCAGTCATCGCATGGTTCACGAGCTTCATGATGAGCCCGCATGGCGACACCGTCGCGCAAGGCACCGAGCACGTGAAGACCACAGTCGTGATCTTCATGCGCAATAGCGCGATCGGGACGGTCATCCTGTGCGCGCTCGCAGGCTGGCTGCTGTTCCCGGCGCGCCGCCCGAAGTGGCCGCAGCGCGACTATGCGATCATTGCTTTGATCGCGCTGCTTGTCCTCAGCAGCATCTACGATTTAATCTGGCTTCAGACCTCAGTGCTTCATTGATCGGCTAGAGCCTCGCTCGGCACATAGCCAACGCGACGCTCCTTGCCCGCGTAGCCCCAAGCCCAGTCCAGGCTGTCGTCGAGCAGCGAAAAACGCTCTCCCAGAGGAAGCTTCCCGATCACCTCTGCGTCTTCCTTGGGCGCGAGACGCAGCTCGGCCGTCGAGGCAACAAAGCGCTCGACAGGCTCGGCGTAATGTGAGGCGATGACGCGACCGGCCAAGGCGACATCGGCCAAGTCCTTGCGATAGGCGTTGAAAGCGGGATCGGGCGGGTTGGACGGGCCTGAAAGCGCGAAATCGTCAGCGCTGGTGGGCGTATGCCGGCGCCTGGCCGATGATCGGCCGGTGTGCCGCGGAGCTTCCGTCGCTCTCGCGGAGGTTGCGCTTGAACCCTTCAAGAAATTCTGCCCCGCTATTGGTACGGACGACGAACACGTTACGCCGGTCGTCCTGGTCCCTCTCGCGGCGCAGATAGCCGAGCGCGCCGAGCGTATTCAAGGCGCGAGTCACGACAGGTTTGGATACACCCAGGACACGCGCGAGCCCGCGCACCGTGTGCGGGCCGGGTGTCAGATAGACGAGCATCAACAGCGCCATCTGACGATTCGTGAGGTCCGGCTCTCCAGAGCGGACATAGGCAATAAGCGCCTTCATCCAGCCGGTAAGCGAAACCTCGCTCATGCTGCCACTCTCCGTTACTCGTGCCGCGTAGCAGTCCAGTAAACCGGCAAAAGCGGGAAATGTTGCAGGGGCGTGACTGAAAACCCTGTAATTTTCGGAAGAAATCTCCGTCAGCGGGGTAAGTAACGGCGCTCCAGCATTGCGAAGACCGCCCGCAAACCAAGAGCATCACCGCCCTTCGGACGCCCCGGTTTTCCCGGATCGCGCCACGCCCACGTGTCGAGGTGCGCCCAGGGCACTTCCTGAGGGACGAAACGGCGGAGGAACAGCGCGGCGTAAATGGCGCCGGCCATCGCGTTGCCGGACGTGTTGGCCATGTCGGCAATCGAGCTCTTGAGATCCTCGTCATACGGATCCCACAGCGGCAGCCGCCAGATGGGGTCGTCGACCTCTCGCGCGGCGCTCTCGAGCTCGGCGGCGACATCGTCGCGATTGACGAAGGTCGCCGGCAGGTCGGGACCCAGCGCAGTGCGCGCCGCGCCCGTCAGGGTAGCGAAATCTACGATCAGCTCCGGCTTGTCCTCCGCTGCCTTGGCGAGCGCGTCGGCGAGGATGAGCCTCCCTTCGGCATCGGTATTGTCGACCTCCACGAACAGGCCCTTGCGCGACTTGACGACATCGCCCGGGCGATAGGCGGCGCTCGAAACGGCATTCTCCACCGCGGCGATGAGGAGATGCAGCCGCACCGGCAGACGGGCGTCGATGATGAGGCCGGCCAGCGCAAGCGCGTGGGCCGCGCCGCCCATGTCCTTCTTCATGATGCGCATCCAGGCGGGTTGCTTGAGATCGAGACCGCCGCTGTCGAAGCACACCCCCTTGCCGACGATAGCGATGCGCGGGTCCTCGGGCTTGCCCCATTCGAGCTCGATCAGCCGCGGCGCCCGTTCGGGCGTTGCCGCGCCTCCAACAGCGGCGATCAGCGGATAGCCATCGACCAGGTCGGCTCCAGCTGTCACGCGCAACTGCGCGCCCGAGCGGCTGGCCAGATCCGCCGCCGCTTTCTCGAGCTCCGCGGGACCCAGATCCGCCGCGGGCGTATCGACGAGATCGCGCACGAGCGCCGTCGCCTCCGCAAGGCGCAACACGTGTTCAATCTTCGCGGCCTCGCTTGTGACGAGCACCCGCGGTCCGCGTTCGTCTTTGGACTTCGACCGGTAACGATCGAACCGGTGCTGCG